>DBGBVX010000001.1:0-34116 GCA_048370055.1 Candidatus Gallimonas sp.
AAATAAAAATTATCTTTGGAAAAGGAAGGAGGTAACATTATGAAAGAGAAAGTTGTTTATTGGCTCACCGGCTCGCAGACGCTGTACGGCGACGACGTGCTCGAGCACGTTGCAAAGCACTCCGAAGAGATGGCGAATTACGTCAACTCCAAGATGCCCGTCACCGTGAAATATCTCACGACGTGCAAGAGCTCGGACGAGGTCATCGCCGCCGTCAAACAGGTGAACGCGGACGATAACTGCATCGGTATCATCACTTGGTGCCACACCTTCTCGCCCGCGAAAATGTGGATCAAGGGGCTCAAAATGCTGCAAAAGCCCATGTGCCACTTTGCCACGCAGTACAACGAGAAGCTCCCTTACGATACTATCGATATGGACTTCATGAACGAGAATCAGGCTGCGCACGGCGACAGAGAGTTCGGCTACATCGTCACCCGCCTGAGAATGGACAACAAGGTCGTCGTCGGCTATTATAAGGACGAGAAAGCGCTCGAAGAGCTCGCCGCATGGTGCACGGTGGCTGCGGGCTATGCGTTCTCCAAGACGGTCAAGGTCTGCCGCTTCTCCGATAACATGCGCGACGTCGCCGTTACCGAAGGCGATAAGATCGAGGCGCACATCGATCTCGGCTGGCAGGTCGATTACTATCCCATCGGCGACCTCGTCGAGTATATCGAAAAGGTCACCGAAAAAGAGATCGACGCGCTCATGGCGGAGTACGACAAAAAGTACACGATGGGCACCAAGCGCATCGACGTCGTCCGCGAGCAGGCGAAGTACGAGATCGCCATTGAAAAATTCTGCAAGGAGAAGGGCGGCTATATCGGCATCGTCGATCACTTCGGCGCGCTGCACGGGCTCAACCAACTTCCCGGGCTTGCCATTCAGGATCTTCAGGGCAAGGGCTACGGCTTCGGAGCCGAGGGCGATTGGAAGATCGCGGCGCTCGGCGCAGTCATGCAGTACATGGCGGGGCAGACGGGTACGGGCCTCATGGAGGACTACACCTACGACCTTGTAGACGGGCTCTGCCTCGGCGCGCACATGCTCGAGGTCTCGCCTCAGTTCGCGGCGACCAAGCCTCAGATACAGGTGCATCCTTTGGGGATCGGCGGCAAGTCCGATCCTGCGCGCCTTGTGTTCGAGGGCATTTCCGCACCCGAAGCGGTCGCCGTCTCCATGATCGACATGGGCGACAGGCTGCGCCTCATCGTGCAGAAGATCGAGCTCGTCAAGTATCCTCATAAGATGCCCAACCTGCCCGTCGGCGGACTGATGTGGAAGTATCAGCCCAACTTCAAAGACGGCGTTGCGGCGTGGATCTATGCGGGCGGCGCGCACCATACGGTCGTCTCCTCCAAGATCTCCGTGCAGCAGATGGTCGATCTCGGCAACATGTGGGGGATCGAGGTCGTCGTCATCGACGAGAACACCAAGATCGATGAGTTCAAAAAGCAGCTCATGTGGTCGGACGTCATCTGGAAGCGCAAATAAAGTAAGGAAACGGGCGGGGCGGTACGGCGTACCGCCCCGTATTTTGTAAATGGCTATGTTTCAGAGAAAATATATTTTCGGCGATACCGCCGTGTATTATGTCGAGGCGCCCGTCGAGGGGCACGAGGGCAAAACGACGGTGGGGCTCGCCGTGTATCCCGCCGAGTACAATATTCCGGATACGCAAAAGCTCCGCTGCGACAGCCTCGTGCAGGTCGCCTTCACGGGCGACGAGGGGCTCGTCGACTACACCTTCGGCGCGACCATGCGCAACCGCGCGGCGTCCCTCCTGAAAGTGGAGAGTCAGCGCGCGGACGAAAGCGGCGTCGTCACCATCCTCACCGACGGCAAGGGCAATTACTACACGCACACGCTTTTGTACAGCGCGGCAACGGGCGTCTTTACGGTGTGGGTGCGCTATGAGAACCGCACGGGGGAGGCGCGCACGCTCGAACTGTTGGAGAGCCTCTCCCTGAGCGGCGTCGCCGCGCCTTCCTTGGGCGGAAACGGAACATGCGGGCTCAGACTCCATCGCATGACGAGCGCGTGGTCGCGCGAATGCCGCCTCAGAACGGATACGTTCGCGCAGCTCGGGTTGGATATGAGCTGGGCGCGCTACGGCGTCAAGTGCGAAAAGTGGGGGCAGCTCGGCAGTATGCCGAACCGCGGTTGGTATCCCTTTGCCGCCATTGAGGACGAGGAGGCGGGCGTGTGCTGGGGCGTGCAGCTCGAAGCGCCCTATTCTTGGCAGATGGAGGTCTGTCAGGAGAAGGAGACGTGCTCCCTCTCCGCGGGGCTCGCCGATTACGAATGCGGGCATTGGCGCAAAAATATCCCTGCAGGTGCGGGTTTTGAAACGTGTAAGGCGTATCTTTGCCTCAAAAAGGATGTGCTCGGGGTGTGCAACGCCATCGTGCACGAACAGGACCGCCGCCTTGCGGTGCCCGCGAGCGAGGAGGGGATGCCCGTGCTCTTCAACGAGTACTGCACGACGTGGGGATGCCCCTCGGAGGAAAATATCCAAAAGATCCTCGCCGCCGTCCGTCCGCTCGGGCTCGATTACTTCGTCATCGACTGCGGATGGTATAAGCCCGACGACAAGGGCTGGTGCAACGCCACGGGCGATTGGAAGGAGAGCAAGTCGCTCTTCCCGCACGGGATCGGTGCGGTATCGGAAGCCATCCGCGCCGAAGGACTGCTCCCCGGGATATGGTTCGAGTTCGAAGTCGCCGGACGGGACAGCGAGGCGTTCTCGCGCGAGGAATTGCTGTTAAAGCGCGACGGTAAAGTGATCACTTCCAAGAACCGCCGCTTCTTCGATCTGCGCCTGCCCGCCGTCAACGGATATATAACTGCCCGTATGACCGACTTTTTGGTGAAAAACGGGTTCAAATATATCAAGATCGACTATAACGATACTTACGGGATCGGCGTCGACGGCGCGGAGAGCCTCGGCGAAGGCGGCAGGCAGGTCGCCGAAGAGAGCCTTCGCTGGCTCGACCGCATCAAAGCCGCCGTGCCCGATATGGTCATCGAAAACTGTTCCTCGGGCGGCAGCCGCATCGAGCCGAAGCGTATGAGCATGGTCTCCATGTGTTCGTTCTCCGACGCACATGAGTGCGCGGAGATCCCCTTCGTCGCGGCGAACGTCTCGCGCGTCATCCCTGCGCGGCAGTCGCAGATCTGGGCGGTTCTGCGCGATAAGGATACGCCTTCGCGCACCGTCTATTCGCTGTGCGCCGCCATGCTCGGGCGTATCTGTCTCTCGGGCGACGTTCTGAACATGCCGCCCGAAAAGGTCGCGCTCATCCGCGAGGGGCTCGATTTCTACCGGAACGTAAAGGATATCGTCCGCGACGGCGACATCGTCAATATCGACTGCGACGTGACCTATTACCGCGCGCCGTACGGGCGGCAGATCTACGAAAAGCAGCTCGGGAACAGGAAGCTCGTCATCGCGCACGCCCTGCAAAAGCCCGACGCCGTGGAAGTGTCGATCGCGGGCTACAGGGTGGCGCGCGCCTTTACCGACGTTGCGTATACCGTTGAGGACGGCGTATTGCGGCTCGCGGCGGCGCAGGAGGCGCCCGTCGGCATTTCGTTCGCCGAGGGGCTGTATCCGCTTCCGGAGGAAGGAAAGGAGCTCATCTTCCGCGCGGGCGCTTTCCTGTTGGAAAAGGAAATATAAAAATGCGGGCGGGGATTGACATTCCCGTCCGTTTTCTCTATAATATAGCATATGGGAAGGGGCGTGCCGTCCGAAAATGCGCGGCGCAGTCGGCGCCGCAGGTCGCGCCCTTGTCAGCGGAAAACGCAAACTTAGGAGGAATACTATGAACGAGGGCGAACTGAGAGAGACGCTCCGGAAACACGGACAGGAACAGGTCTTGCGTTGGTGGGA
Source organism: Candidatus Gallimonas sp. (assembly GCA_048370055.1). Lineage (GTDB taxonomy): Bacteria > Bacillota > Clostridia > Christensenellales > Borkfalkiaceae > Gallimonas. Next base: position 3,899 of record DBGBVX010000001.1, read on the forward strand.
CGATCTCGGCGCAGAGGAGCGCAAAGCGCTGACGGAGCAGGTCGCGCATATCGAGTGGGATAAACTCACCCTTACCGCGGAGGACGGAAAGCGCGGCGCGATCGAGCCCATCGAAGGGCTCTCCGTCCGCGAGATCGCGGCGCGGAGAGAGGAATATTTTGCCATCGGGCGGGAAGCGATCCGCGCGGGCAAAGCGGCTGCGGTGCTGCTCGCGGGCGGGCAGGGCACGCGGCTCGGGTCGGACGCGCCCAAAGGGACGTACGATATCGGGCTTACGCGCCCGCTCTACATCTTCGAACAGCTCATCCGCAACCTGCAGGAGGTCACCGCGGCGTGCGGGGCGAGCATCCCGCTGCTTATCATGACGAGCGAAAAGAACGACGGAGAAACGCGCGCCTTCTTTGAAAAACACGATTATTTCGGCTACCCGCGCGAGGATATTTACTTTTTCCGGCAGGCGATGGCGCCCTGCATGGACTTAAACGGCAAGATCTTGTTGGAGGGCAAGGGGCGCATCGCGCTCTCCCCCAACGGAAACGGCGGTTGGTATTCCTCGCTCGCGAAGGCGGGGCTCGTGAAGGAGATGGAAGCGCGCGGCGTGGAGTGGTATAACGTGTTTGCCGTGGATAACGTGCTGCAGCGTATCTGCGATCCCGTCTTTTTGGGGGCGACCATCGCGAGCGGCAAGGCGAGCGGCGCCAAGGTGGTGCGCAAAGCGGAACCGAGCGAGCGCGTGGGCGTGCTCTGCCTCGAGGACGGGCTGCCGAGCGTCATCGAATATTACGAGCTGAGCGAGGAGATGGCAAACCTCCGCGGGACGGACGGGAATTTGTTATATTCCTTCGGCGTCATCCTCAACTACCTCTTCCGCGCGGATGTGCTCAAAGCGATCGCCAAAAAGCGCCTTCCGCTGCATGCGGCAAAGAAAAAGATCCCGTATCTCGCGTCCGACGGCACGTTCGTGGAGCCCGCGGCGGAGAACGGATATAAATTCGAAACGCTCATCCTCGATATGATCAAATACGCGGGCACCTGTCTGCCCTTCGAGGTCGTGCGGGAGCGGGAGTTTGCGCCCATCAAGAACAGAACGGGCACCGACAGCGTGGATACCGCCCGCGCGCTTTTGCAGAAAAACGGAGTGGAACTGTAATGGACAACGAACTTTCCAAGGATACGGAAGAATTTCTCGTGCAGCTCGTGCGGCTCAACGGCACGATGAAGGAGCTCTTTTCTTCGGGGAACATCGAGCTTTTTCCCGAGATGAACGACGCGATCAAGAAGATGCACGCCGTACAGCACGGCAGCAAAGACGCGGTTTTGGAGGCGCTCGATCCCGAGTGCGCCGTCATCTACGGGAATTTCGATATGATCGTAAAACTCCTGCGCACGACGGACGGCGAGATCGACGCGGCAACACAGAAGGGGCTGAATAAACTTCTGCATAACATCGACGAGGCGGTGGTCAACATCGCTGCTGCGGTGGGGCTCGTCTGATTTGAGGCGCGAGCCGAACGAGCGGATGCGGAAGTAAAAAATCCGCATGCGGGTATGAGTTTTCAGGAGAAATTGATGAAAAAGACGAAAATTTTCGCCGACGCGAATCTGACGATCGGCGAGATCGACAGGAACATTTACGGCTCGTTCATCGAGCACCTCGGCAGGGCGGTCTACGAGGGGATCTACGAGCCGGGGCATCCCACCGCGGACGAAAACGGCTTCCGCGGCGACGTTATCGGGCTCATCAAGGAGCTGAACGTGCCCATCGTGCGCTATCCGGGCGGGAATTTCCTCTCCGGCTACGACTGGCGCGACGGGATCGGCCCCAAGGAAAAGCGCCCCGTCCGCCTCGACCTTGCATGGTTCACGACGGAGCCCAACGAATTCGGAACGGATGAGTTCATGAAGTGGTGCCGCGTTGCGGGCGTTGAGCCCATGATGGCGGTCAATATGGGCACGGGTACGATTTTGGACGCCGCGCGCCTCGTCGAATACTGCAATCACGCGTGCGGGACGACGATCTCCGAAATGCGCCGCGCAAACGGCGCGGACGAACCGTACAACGTAAAATATTGGTGCATCGGCAACGAGATGGACGGTCCGTGGCAGATCGGGCATCTCTCGGCGGACGAATACGGGAAAAAGGCGCTGGAGGCGGCAAAGGTCATGCGCTGGGCAAACGGCGAAATGGACGGAAACGCGGGTCCCGACGGCAGACTGAAGCTCATCGTTTCCGGCTCTTCCAACCACGAAATGCCCACCTTCCCCGAATGGGACAGGGTCGTTCTCGAACATACCTACAGGGAGGTCGACCTTCTCTCCATGCACCGCTACTATATGTACAGCGCTTCGCGCAAGCGCCCGTTGGAGGACTTTTTGGGCAGCGCGGACGACATGGCGGAGTATATCGGCACGCTCAAGGCGACCATTGAGTATGTGCGCGCCAAGGAGCGCTCGCAAAAGCGCGTAGGCATCTCCTTTGACGAGTGGAATATTTGGACGGTCAACGCGCCCCGCCGCGAGCCGCTGTGGAAGCGCGCGCCGCACCTTCTCGAGGATGTGTATACCTTTCAGGACTGCCTTGTGTTCGCGGGGCTCATGAATACGCTCCTCAACAACTGCGATGCGGTCAGAACGGCGTGCCTTGCGCAGCTCGTCAACGTGATCGCGCCCATCATGACGGAAAAGGGCGGCAGGACATTCCGTCAGACCTCCTTTTATCCCTTCCGCGCCATCGCGAACAATGCGAGCGGATGCGCGGTGCGCGCCATCTCCGATTCGGATACGTTCGAAAATATGTACGGCAGGGCGCGCTGTATCAACGAGGCTGTCACGCACGACAGGGCGAAGCGCGAGGTATGCGTTTCGCTGTGCAACTACGCGCAGGACGCCCGCGCGGTGGAGCTCGAGCTCCGCTCCTTCGGGGAACTGTGCGCGAGCGAATATATCGAAATGACGTCGCCCGACCTCTTTGCCGTCAATTCCTTTGACGCGCCCGATACGGTCGTGCCGCACGAGAAGGAGCTTCCCAAGGTGAAGGACGGTTCGCGTATCTCGCTCACGCTTCCCGCCATGAGTTGGAGTTTCCTCAAACTGCGTTACTGAGGTGATATATGGCGAAAAAATCAGGAAAAAAAGCGGCGCGCGCCGCGGAAAAAGCGGCAAAAAAGCACCCGAAACTCTTTGCGGCGGTGGTCATTCTGCTCGTGATCGTGCTCGCCGCTGCGGCGTGCTACTACTTTTTTGTGTACAGACCGCAGCATCCGAACGCGCCCGACGACGGTACGACGGTCACAACGCCCGACCCCGATGAGGGTGGTACAGCGCCCGACCCCGACGAGGGCGGCGACGATGTAACTCTCGTCGGCGGCGACATCGCCGAGATCTCCTCGGCGGATCTATCCATTCACTTTTTGGAATTAGGCGTACATAATGCCGGCGATTGCGTGCTCATCAAGGTCGGCGATACCGAAGTGCTGATAGATGCGGGGGCGAAAAGCGCAAGTGCGCCGACAGAGGTCATGCAGGAGTACGTTGCGTCGTATTGTACGGACGGCGTTTTGGAGTATGTGATCGCAACACACGCGCATGAAGATCATATCGCGGGGCTTGTCGGACAAGAAAGCGGCGATACGCGCACCGGTTTTTTATATCAGTATCAAATCGGGACGATCATTCAGTTTTCCGGACATAACACCAACAGCAATATCTACAACAGATACGTTGATGCCGTTGAGTATTGTCAGGAAAAGGGGACGAACGTTTATACTGCGCTTGAATGTACGTCTGAGACGAATGGCGCAAAGGCGCAATACTTTCTCGATGATAATCATACGATCTCTATGAATATTCTCTATCAGGAGTACTATGAGCGCAGAGCGGGAACAGAAAACGACTATTCTGTTTGCATGCTTTTAACGCAGACGATCGATGAGGAGACGACGTACAATTATCTTTTCACGGGCGACTTAGAAAAGAAAGGTGAGGAGTCTTTGGTGGAAAATAACCCCGATCTTCCGCATTGTGTGCTCTTTAAGGGCGGGCATCACGGGTCTTCCACGTCGTCCAATGAAGTCCTTTTGGATAAGATCACGCCCGAAAATATTGCCATTTGCACCTGTGCCGGCACGTTCGAATATGCCGACAAACCCGATGAAGAGCATCCGGATGCGCATTTGAATACTTTCCCGACGCAGGAGGCGTTGGATAGAATGGCGAAATACACGGAAAATATTTACGTGACTTCGCTCGGTATCCTGAATGAAGATTATTCTACCCAAGGGTTCACCTCCATGAACGGCGATATCGTGTTCTATTACGGCAAGGGCGAGGATGAGGCGGAAAAAACGCTCAAGCTTTGGTGTTCCAACAACAGCACGATCCTCAAAGATACCGCTTGGTTCAAAGAGAACCGTACATGGAACGGGGCGTGATATGGAGATCACAGCCATCACGCCGCAAAAACACGATCCCAAGCGCTGCAATATCGAGGTGGACGGCAGGTTCTTCTGCGGGATGCAGCTCATCACCGTTATGGAACACCGCCTCAAAGCGGGCGCGGTCGTCACCGAAGAGGAGCTCTCGTCGCTGCAGCTCGAGGGTGAAAAGCAGACGGCGCTCGATAAGGCGCTTTCGCATATCTCTGCGTCCATGAAGACGGAACGGGAGATCCGCGACTTTCTCCGCCGCAAGGGATACTTGCAGGATGTGAGCGACTACGTCGTGGAAAAGATGAAGGGCTACGGCTTTCTCGACGACGCCGCATATGCCAAGGCGTATGCGGAGAGCGCCGGAAAGCGCAAGGGCGGGCGGCTCATCCGTATGGAACTGCGGAAAAAGGGCGTTGCGGACGACGCGATCGACGGCGCGCTCGACTCGCTCGAAGAGGACGGTGCGGCGCGCGCGGCGCTAGAAAAGTACATGCGCGGCAAGCCCGCCGATCAAAAGACGATGCAAAAGGCGTATGCGCACCTCCTTTCCAAGGGGTTCGACTACGATACGGCAAAGGGCGCTTTGCAGGCGTTTTTTGCGGAAGAGGATGAATGATCGCGGCGGCGCGCGTCGGCGCGCCGCCGCGCATAAAGGAGCGGCTATGAAATACGCATATTCCAATCAGCAGATGCGCCGTTTCGACGAAGCGGCGATCGGTGCGGGAACGCCTTCCGGAACGCTCATGGAGCGGGCGGGCGCAGCGCTTGCGCGCGCGGTCTCCGAGGCGATGGCAAGGCTCGGCGGCGGCGACGCGCTCTTCGTCTGCGGCGGCGGCAATAACGGCGGCGACGGGTTTGTCGCGGCGCGTATCCTGCAGGAGGCGGGCGAGGAGGTCGCCGTGCTCTGCCTTGCAAAAAAGTTTTCGCCCGACTGTGCGGCGGTCAGGGAAAAGTATCGGGGAGAGCTGCTCGGGCGTATCCCGCGGCGGCGTTACGCCGTCGTGGTGGACTGCCTGTTCGGCACGGGGCTTGCGCGCCCCGTCGAAGGGGAGAGCGCGGCGCTCGTATCCTTTATCAACGGCAGCGGCGCGTATGTGATCGCGTGCGATCTGCCGAGCGGCCTTATGGAGGGCGGCATTGCGGGCGAGGTCTGCGTGCGCGCGGATGAGACCGTCACGATGGGGCAGATGAAGAGCGCCCTGCTCCTTTCGGACGGCGCGGACTTTGCGGGGAATATCTCCGTCGCCGAGATCGGCATCCCCGCCGCGGAAGAGGGCGCTGAAGTGTGGGAGGACGCGGACGTGAAGAAGTTCTTCCCCAAGCGCCTCTCCAACTCGCACAAGGGCAGTTACGGCGCGGCGTGCATCCTCGCGGGCGAAGCGTACAGCGGCGCGGCGTTTTTGGCGGCAGGCGCCTGCCTCAAATCGGGCGCAGGGTACACAAAGTTGTGCGTTTCGGGCGGGCTGTATCCGCACGCCATCGGCAAGCTTCCCGCGGCGGTGCTGCGCGAATATAAAGCGCTCGACGGCGATATCCTTGCGGCGGACGCGATCGCCGTCGGGATGGGCTCGGGCGTGAGCGAGCGGCTTTATGTGCACATTGCGGAGCTTCTCACCAACTATACGGGCACGCTCATCCTCGACGCCGACGCGCTGAACACGATCTCTGCCTACGGCACGGAGCTGCTCTCCAAGCACGCCTGCCGTGTCGTCCTCACGCCGCACCCCAAGGAGTTTTCCCGCCTTGTGGAGCGCCCCGTGAAAGAGGTGCTCGCCGATCCCGTCGGCATGGCGAAGTCGTTTGCGGAACGCTATCGGCTGACGGTGCTCCTGAAGAACAATCGTTCCGTCATCACCGACGGAGCGCGCGTCGCCGTCAATCCCACGGGCTCTCCCGCGCTCGCGAAAGGGGGCAGCGGCGACGTGCTCTCCGGACTCCTCGTCGGCACCTGCGCGCGCGGCGTCGCGCCCTTTGAGGCGGCGTGCGTGGCGAGCTATCTCTTGGGGCGCGCGGGCGAGATCGCGGCGCGGGAGATGGGGGAATACGCCCCCGATCCCACCGACGTCATCTCCTGCATCGCCAAAGCGCAGCAGTCGCTCTGACGGCTTGTACAAGTAAAAATCCCCCGCAAAGGGGGATTTTTTGTATATTGCAGAGTACTATGTCAGACATAATTGCGAAATTTATGCGCAGTTTTGAGGTTTTTCAGTAGAAAAAGGGCAATTTTATGCGTAGCCGACCGCGCGTACGACGATCGCCGTGATCATGAGGATACTCCCCGAAACGAGGTAATAAACGGGGTAGATGACGAAGAGGCTCATGATGAGGAGCAAGAGACCGCTCACAAAAAATGGGTGCGCGTTGCGCTTCGCGAACGCTGCCCGAAGGCGCACTTTTGCGGTGCGGCGGGGGATGTCTCCGCAGATCATTTTTTCGGGAACGCACTCCGTCCGCGCAAACAGATCGTACGTTTCGTCTGCCTTCATCGCCTTGCGCCCGAAGGAGGAGAGCAGCTTTTCCGCGTCGGGCGTGAGCGCGTTGCAGGCGAGCGTGAAGGAGGCGCCGCCGTACGTTTTGAGCAGGCGCGCCACTGCGTCCGCGGAGAGGGGCTCCATCGTATAGAGCGGTATGAGCGGCGCGCCGTCGAGCGCGATCGCGTCCCCTTCGCAGTGCGCCGTTTGCCCGTCCTTCAACAGCGCCTCGAGAAGGAGCGCGCGCACCCGCTCGTCCTTTTCGAGGGCTAGGTGCAGCATGAGCGCGTCCCGCGTTTCCCGCTCTTTTTTCCCGAGGAGGCGCTTATCCCGCTTTGCGGAGAGAAGGAGAAATACGGCGCAGCCGACGGCGAGGGCGACGAGGGTCGCCGCTGTCATGCACACCCATGTGTCGGCGCGGTAATAGCGCAGGACGCCGATGGTGAGGAACCATGCCGCGACGGAGTAAAAGAGCACGTCCGCCGCAAGCGCAAACGAGAATTTTTTCATATGGTAATTTTTGACCCGAATCGCTCAAATTAAACTTGCAAAGGGGTACAAAATATTGTATAATACCCCTATGAAGATCGCGCTTTTCGGGGGCTCTTTCGACCCCGTACACAACGAACATGTGCGCTATGTGCAGGCGGCGAAGGCCGCGCTCGGGTTGGACAAGGTGTTCGTGATCCCCTCGCATATCGCGCCGCACAAGTCGTTCGGGGCGGTCGCCTCGGGGGAGGACCGCCTCGCCATGTGCAATCTTGCCTTCCGCAACTTCCCGTATGCGGAGGTGAGCGACTACGAACTTCGCGCGGCGGGCACGAGCTATTCCTATCTCACCTGCCGCCATTTCAGGGAGCTTTACCCGCGCGACGAGCTGTACTTCCTCGTCGGCGCCGATATGCTCGAAGACTTTTTTACATGGAAAAATCCCGACGATATCCTCTCCAACGCCACGCTCGTCGCGTGCGGCAGAGAGGGGGAAAAGCCCGCGGAATTTCGGGAAAAGTTCTTCGCGCGCTTCGGCACGCATTTTATCTCGGTGCCCTTTGCGGGGGAAGCGGCAGCGTCGCACAAACTGCGCGTCGATCTCGCCTTCCGCAAGCCGACGCCCGATCTCGATAGGGCGGTGCGCCGCTATATCGAGGAAAACAGGCTGTACGAGCACCCCGCCATCGCGCCGGCGCTCGCGCTCGAAAAACCGCAGCGCAGGGAGCACAGCTACCGCGTTGCGCTCATGGCGGTCGCCCGCGCCCGTTCCGTCGGCGTGGCGGAGGGGAAGGCGCTCATTGCTTCGGCGCTGCACGACTGCGCAAAATATGTGCCGCTTTCCTCGCCGCTGCTCGAAGATTTCACGCCGCCCGAGAACGTGCCCCCGCCCGTTATGCATCAGTTTTCGGGCGCCTTTCTCGCGCGCCATTCGTTCGGGATCGGGGATGAAGAGGTGCTCGACGCCATCCGCTATCACACGAGCGGCAGGGCGGAGATGACGGCGCTCGGCAAGCTCGTCTTTCTTGCCGATATGTTGGAGGCGGGGCGCTCGTTCGATGGGGTAGACCGCCTGCGCGCGCTCTATTGGAAGGACCTCGATCTGTGCTTTTTCGAGGCGCTCAAAGAGCAGGTGGAGTATCTGCGGGAAACGGGCAAACCCGTCTATCCGCTCACCGAAGAGGCGTACGAGTACGAAAAAACCCGCCGAAACGGGTAATTTTCGAATGTTGCACAGTAGTATGTCACGCATACTACTCCAAAAATTAAGAAAAAGAAGGGAGTTTGCTATGGAAGGATATGAACTTGCACGGGCTTGCGCAAAGGCGCTCTCCGAGAAGAAGGCGCAGGATATCGTGATCTTGGACGTGCACGAACAGACCGTCGTGTGCAGTTATTTTGTCATCGCGAGCGGCAGGAGCACCACGCAGGTGCGCGCGCTCGGCGACGCCGTCGAGGAGAAACTTGAAAAGGAGGCGGGGCTCTCGCCCATCCGTAAAGAGGGTCTGCGCGAGGGGCGTTGGGGCGTCATCGATTACGGCGACGTCGTCGTGCACATCTTCAACGAGGAATCGCGCCTCTACTACTACCTCGAGCGGCTTTGGGATTCCGGCCGCAACATCGAGCGCTACGAGGACTGACCCGCTTTTTCGGAAAGGCTTAAAGCGATGGACGCAGCGCTTTTGGATATTTGGAGCGAGGTCGCGCCCGCCGCGGGCGAACCGGAGTTCTCTCCCCGCCTGCGCGAAGAGGACGGCAGCGTATACGACGGCGTATGGGATGTGACCTCGGGCGGCAGCCGCTTCATCCTCAAACGGGCAAAGTCGCACGAGGCGGAGGTGTACCGCCGCTTTTTCGTGCCCCCGCGCGCGTACGCGCCCCGACTCTTCGGCTGCGCCGCCCGGGAGGACGGAGAGTATCTGCTTTTGGAGTATGTTGCGGGGGAAAATCTGCAGCGTTGCACGCGCCGCAAGCTCGACGCGGCGATCGGTTCTCTCGCGGAAATGCAGAACGACTTTTGGCAGGACGGCGCCCGCGCGGACGCGGGGCTCACCTTGGCGGAGAGCTTTGAACAGCGGAAAAAGCGCAGAGACTATCTCGGCTCCGCGCTTTTGGAAAAACATTACGAGTAAGAATGAATTTATGGACACAATAAAAAGAGTGATGAACAAGGCATGGAAAAAGTGTATGGGCGGCGGGCTCATACACTTTATCATTACTGTTCGGAATTATTGAGTTTATGGCGCAGAACGGAGGCAATATCGACCTTATAGACGATATCTATCTCACGTTCTTTGCCTGTATGCTTCGGATGACCGCCGACAATAACACGATCTAAAAGTTCATAGCACATTTCGCGGGTAAGCTCGGGTGCTTCGAGATATTTCTTGATGTTCCGTATAAAGGCGTCGGCACTCTGTATATTATTTTCCGTATCCTTCATTTTCGTTTCGAGTTCTTCTATTTCCGCTGTCAGCGATTTTTGCTCGGCTGAATATTTTTCTATCAGTCCGAAACAGATATCTTCCGGCATATTGCCTTTTACCCTGTCTTCATAGGCGACCTGTATGAGGCGGGATAATTCTTCGGCGCGTTTTTGCTTTGTCTGCAATTCTTTCTTTGCGGATTTAATCGCCCTGCTTGCAACCTTCGCGTTATTCCGTAAAAATTCATCTTTGATTTGCTCCTCGTCAAGAACGATCCTTTGCGCCATTTCCCGTATATCGCCGAGGATAACGGCTTCTATATCTTTCGCCATAATATGATGAGAGAAGCATAGCGCCTTACCGAAACGCATATGGTCGCCGCAGTTAAAAGAATACGAGCGTTTATTGCCGTGTAGCGAAGAGGTCATTTTCATTTTGCAACCGCAATCGGCGCAGATGAGGAATCCCGACAGGGGATGCGTAAAACCTATTTTTGTTTTCCTGCCGCGCGCTATAGATTTTCGTCTTGTCTGTACTTTATCCCATAATTCCTGAGAGATAATTGGCTCGTGGTTATTGTAGGTAATCACCCAATCGCTTTTGTCTTTCTTGTATCGTTTATGGTTTTTATACGAAACAGACGAAGTCCTTAATTGCGGTAAGTGCCCTATATAAAGCATATTATCCAACATCAAACATATTGTGGTTGGACACCATATATCGTGCTCGCCCTGTCTTCCTCGGAATCCGAGTTTCTCATAAGCATATTTTTTGGGCGAGGGAATGCCTTCCAAAGTAAGCGTAGCCGCTATTTTCTTTGCGCTCAATCCCGAAGCATACATTTCGAAGATACGTACTACAATAGGCGCAACTTCTTCGTCTATGAGCGGGGTATGCTTTTTATCGTTTGCTTTCATATAGCCGTAGCCTAATTTAGCGCCGTTATATATTCCCGCAAGAGCATTGGACTTTTTGACGGCTCTTAGCTTTTTGCTAGTATTTGCGGCATGCCATTCGTTAAATACTGTCACATATTTTTATGGACAGTCAGGGCTTATAAAAATACTTGGATGATGTGGATTTATAGATGATTTCTTGCGCTCAAGCTTATTCTGTACACAGATTATCTCTTTATGCAAAAATATTTTTCGGACGTACTCCTTGATAGAAAAACTTTGCAGAGATTGTATTGATATTAGATTATTAAATTTACATCTTTTGCGCGATATTAAAAAACTGTCAGAGAAATCATTTAGCAATGAAGTGAGGGATTATTGCAAACAGAATACCAGATTGAGACTTGCTGTCGCGAGAGACCGCGCAAATCTTTTGTTCTGCTCTGCTCATGCAGATTGATTGCCATGATTGGTTTTTACCATATATTTTATGAAAATGGAATATCAAGAAAAGTAATACGGCGATATAACAAAACAGAGAAAATATACAAATTATCGACATGTACTTGACGATTCCCCAAACGGCCTTATGATATATAGAGCGTGGTATCAAAGAAGTAAGGAGAAGATGATGTATATTCCGGTTTATTATTTTTTGGGGTCGTCGGTTACAAGAGGATCCGCTACTGACGGGGTATCTTTTGTGGAAGTTCTTTCAGAACGGATGGGGTGCTGCTGCATAAAAAATGCGGTAGACGGGACGACGCTTGCCGATATAGAGGAGCGTTCCTATCCGTGGCGCCTGCGTTCATTGCCGCCGCCGGAAGAGACCGCACACTTCTTTATACAACTATCCACAAACGACGTTGCGCGCGGAGTGCCGATCGGCGTCGTCCATAAGGGGATGGACAGGGCGAACATCGATCGGTCTACGGCACTTGGTGGTGCGGAAGATATCATTTTGTTTCTTCGCAGCCATTATAGGGCGCCCATTACTTTCTTTACGTCGTGGTGCGACAATGTCGCATATGCGAAACTCGTGGGGGGAATTTATGAACTTCGAAAAAAATATTCGATAGGTGTGCTTGATTTTTACCGCTTTCAGAATATGCCGGCGATTTCACCGAGTGAGTTTGCCTCTTATAAAGCGGATGGAACACATCCCAATGCAAAGGGATACCGCTATATGGCAGAACGATTTATACAATATCTGAAACAAACGGGAAAGTCACAGAAATGACTTTCCCGTTTGTGTTGTATCGTCGGCCGCTTATTATGCCATGTTATTTATAGTCGGCTGAATATACGATGCCCTGTGCATAGTCGCCGAATCGCTCGCCGAAAATATTAAGTCCGCCCTGGTGTTTTGCGTCAGGCTTGATGCCGATGCGGAAGGTAAAATAGTCGCCTTCCTGAATGTGCAGTTTTTGGATATTTTGTGTGCTGACGGGAGTTTCGTCGAGGTAAATACATTTTTGCGTGATCATCAGAGACTTGATGACGCCGAACTGTGTGGAGTAATCGGACCACCATGCAGGATTGAGACGCCCGCGCCTGCCGCCAAAATCTCCGGGCGAGAGCCATGTCGCGACTTCAACGCCGTTGATCCAAAAAGTGATATCGCTTTCCCAGTCATTTTTATAGTTCGGGGCTTCGCTGCAGATCTCCATACTGAGTTTGATCGAATTGACGATCTTGTCTTTCAGCATATAGTTCGGAATACGATACTCTATATAGCCTTTGCTCAACCATATGATCTGTGCACTGTATCGCTCCGGAGAAAAGAACACCCCGGGAAGATCGTCGGAGATGATGATGCCGTTGACATCGGCGATCCCGCAGGTGGCTTCGACGCAGGCATCCGAAAAGCTGCCTATGGGGATCGCCATGGAAAATATCTTACTTTCTGCTTCATGGGCGGGAACATTGAAGTCGAGTGCAAAATGGTCGATCAGGCGCGAGATGAGCTTGGCATTCCCGCGTGTATTTTTCTTGACGGTGACCGTAACAAATCCCGCTTTCCGCAAAATGTTGATATGAAAAGAAACCGTGGAGATGGGGAGTTTGATTTTTTTTGCGATCTCTGCAATAGAGTAAGCGGAGGTGCAGAGCATCGCCATGATCTTCCGGCGGACAGAGGTGTTGAGGGCTTGAACGATGGGTTCCAGTTTTTCCTCGTCCGAAATTTGCAGATGATAGTTTCTTACGACCATATGAACGGATCTCCTTCGTGCATGATTTTTCAAACAATATTTTAACACACGCAAGGGGAAATATCAAGATGCGAATATAAAAAACCTGATTACTTCAACATTCATATAACTAAAACGACGAATATTACAATTTTTAATTTTGTACTTGACGGGGGGGGGCACTATTGGTTTATAATAATGTCAGAAAAAGTCGGAGAGATCCGACAAAAAGCGGATTGCCGCAAAAGGAGGAAAAAATGAAAAAACGTTGGTTAGCTGTGGTGTTGGCAGGCGCATTGGCCGGGGCAAGCCTGGCGGGATGCAGTGGTTCGGGTCCCCAAGGGCCGATCATTTCGCCGGAAGACCCGATCGAGGAAGAGGTCACAATCAATTTTTGGGGCTGGGGCGACCTTGCCGAACAGCAGAACTATCAGACGCTCGTCAATCAATTTATGGCAGAAGAGGGGAACGAGAACATCACCGTCATCTATCGCGGTATCAACTCTGCCACATACATGACGACGCTGCGCGCATCGGCAAGAAATCTTCCGGAACTCTTTTATATGCCTGACTATGACTTTTTGGAATGGGTCTCGGCGGGGTCGTTAAAGGATATTTCTGCCTATGTGGAGGAAGAAGAGCTTTCGCAGCTTTGGCCGCAGGCGGTGGATGAATATTACTATAACCCGGATACCGCAACACTTGGCCAAAGCGAGGGCGCGGGGCTGTACGGGCTTCCCAAGGATCTCGGTCCCTTCACGCTGGTCTACAATAAGTCGTTGCTCGACGCGCGCATCGAGCAGAAGGGGTTGGATGCCGATAAGATCTATGCGGAATATCTCACTCCCACGCAGGCGATGACATGGGAGAAGTTCCGCACGCTCCTTAAAATGCTCGTGAACGACGCAAACAATGACGGAACGCCGGACGACAGCGTGTATGGCATTTCTCACTATGAGATCGAGACGGCGGTTTACTCCAACAACGCCAATTTCTTCAATGACGATGCAAGCGAACAGCGTATCACCGATCAGAATTTCATCGATGCCCTTCAGTTTATCGCCGATCTGACGCTGGTCGATCATGTCATGGTGTCGTCCGCACTGCAATCGGATATGGATGGTTTTACCCGGTTCGTGAATCAGCAATGCATTTTCAGTTTCATGGGCCCGTGGGATTGTGCGCAGTTCTGGGGGTTTGATATCCCGTTCACCTACAATATTCTGCCTGTCCCCTATAACGGAGAAAATCCAGACGCCATGAGTACGGCATGGGTTGGATCGATGGGATATTGCGTCAGCGCGCGGGCGAACAGCCTGCAGACAGCGGCGGCAATGCGTCTTGCGAAATATCTTTGCATGAACGAGGATGCACAGAGAGAGTTCTACGAACTCGGGCAACAGGTCCCGAACCTCGTCTCTATGGCGACGGACGAATATCTGAACGACACGCAGGGACTTCTGGAGGGCAAGGATCCCGCAGATCGCTCCGTATGGGTAGATACCATCAACGGAACTTCTGACACGGACAGGATCGGCGGGAAGGTGCGCCCGCGCTACTATACCTATTCTTCCGGTTGGTATGACGACTTCCTTACCTATATCGATGAGCAGGGACTTTGGACGGGAGTGCGCACGGCAGAGCAGATTTGTAAAGCCTATGCTCCCAGCTTCCAGAGCGTCCTCACGGAAATGAAAGCCAATCTTGGTTGACGGGAGGGGCATATGTATCCGGATGAATTGGTGCGGACGGCGGGCGAGGAACTTCCCTCACTCCGTGTTCCGAAGAAAAAAAAGGTGAGCGTACAGGAACGAAAAGAGCATCTCATCGCCTTTTTGTTCATTCTCCCCCCGATTGTCGGATTTCTCATTTTTACTGCGCTCTCCGTCGTCTTTACATTCGTCTATAGTTTCCAGGACTACAATTCGCTTTCCGGCATCTCTGAAAACGTCGGATTTGCAAACTACATCGATCTGTTCACGCATGTTACCCGTGCGCCGCTCTTTGGCAAGGCAATCGTGAATACCATCGTTCTTCTTTTGAGCGTGCCGTTCAGCATGATCCTGGGGCTCATCCTGGCAGGGCTGCTCCGCCTTGGCGAGATTAAGGGTTCCAAATTTTTCCAGGTGCTCTATTATGTTCCCGCTGTCTCGAGTGCGGTTGCTCTCAACATCGTCTGGAACTATATTTTCCGCAGCAACGGTGTGTTCAATACGCTTTTGGGACTGGATGTCATCTGGCTGGATGGCGATGTGACCATCAAGGTTGCGATCATCTTCAAGAATTCGCTCAATGCGATGGGCGGCGCGATGATCTTGTACCTTGCCGGCATGCTCAATGTTCCCAGAGACCTGTATGAGGCGTCCTCTCTTGACGGCGCGGGAAAGGTACGGCAGTTCTTTTCCATTACGCTTCCGCTCATCTCTCCCGTGACATTCTACCTGCTCATCACGGGCGTGATCGGCGGATTGCAGTCGTATGCCGATGCCCAGGTGTTTGCGGCGGGGAATACGGGTGCGATGACCATCGTCTATTTCATCTGGCAGCAAGGGATCCAGGGCAACAACAATCAGGGGCTTGCATCTGCGGCGTCCGTTCTTCTGGCAGTACTCATTATGATCGTGACGCTCATCCAGTTCAAGTTCTCGAACAAGTGGGTGTATGAGGAGTGAGAACATGATGTCTGTGATTCACGATACAACTCTTTCCCCCGTAAAAAAGGTGGGACATATCTTCTTGCGCGTATTGATTTATGCGCTGCTTGTTCTGGGCGCGGTGCTCATTGTGTTTCCCTTTGTCTGGATGGTGCTTGGCTCGTTCAAAACGCCTTTGGACGCGAACTCGGTGGAATTTCGCTTTCTGCCAGTAGAATGGGTCACGAATAATTATACCGACCTCTTTACCAATGCCAACTTTCCTATCATCAAGGCGTTTTTCAATACGGTGATCGTGGAAGTGAGCGTTATTGTGGTCGGAACGTTCGTCTCTGCGCTGGCGGCATTCAGCTTTGCAAAGCTCAAGTTGCAGCATAAGACCTTCTGGCTTTTGTTTTTGATGAGCGGGATGATGGTCCCCTATGCGGCATTGATGCTCCCGCAGTTCCGCGCATTTCAGTCCATGAACATGTTTGACACGCTTTGGCCGCTCATTTTGCCGGGATTTTTCGGGAACGTATCCATGATTTTTTTCCTTGTGCAGTACATGCGGGGGATTCCGAATGCGATCCTGGAGGCGGCGCGCATCGATGGGGCAGGGCATTTCACCAGTTTTGTGTGCGTCATGTTCCCGCTCGTCAAGACGGCGATTGCGGCGCAGGTCATCTTTTGGTTCATCGGCATCTGGAACGATTATTTCGCTCCGTCCATCTATCTCATCACACCGGATCGCATGACGTTACAGGCGCTGCTCGGAAGCCTGAATCCCGCAAAGAACAGGCAGTATCTTCCCATGGCGCTTGCGGGAGCCGTTCTTTCCAGCATCCCGATGTTTGTGATCTATCTGTCTTGTCAGAAATTTTTTATCGAATCTTTGGCGATCAGCGGGGTAAAGGGCTGATCGTCGGGAAAAAAGAGGGAGGAAAATGTATGAAAAAGAGAATGTTGGCACTTATGGCTGCCCTCTCCGCTGCGGCCATGCTGACGGTGACTGCATGTCAGCAGGCCCCCGGCGAACAGCCGGGCAGCGGGACCGGCGGAACGGGATCCGATGTTTATCAGGACTATTCTTCCGATAAACAGCCTGGAGACGGGAATTTCGATTATCCCGGGAACTATGAAAATCCGGAACTGACGATCGACGGGCTCGGTGACGACGAGCAGTGGCAGGGGGTCGAGCCGCTCGTGACTTACGGCAAGTCGGTCGGCGGGCAGAACGCGGTCTCCGTAAAGCTGTACCGCGGAGAGAGCGCGCTGTTCTTCCTGTTTGAAGTGAAGGACAATGTGCTTTTGACGCAGGGAGTGACAAATGACGACGCGGTGACGCGTGGAGACAGCATCGAGCTGTACCTGGATACGCTCGCGGACGGCGGCCGCACGCCGCAGAGCGACGACTATCAGATCAATCTCGGCATCCACGGCAAGACGCGCATCATGCAGGGCGCGGGCGGCCAGTGGGGGAGCTGGAACGGGCTCATCGACTATGAAGTTGCCTTAAACGGCACTCTCAACGACGGCGACGAGGCGACGGACACGGGCTACTCCGTGGAGGTCATGATCCCGTACGCGCAGATCATGATCGAAAAGGACGACACCATCGGCATCGCCTTCGGGCAGGTGGACAAGGTGCGCACGGAGGACGCGGCGACGGGCTCTTTGGAGGGCCCCTGGAACTGGTACGGCTGGACGTACAAGGGGGCTGCCGTCAATCCGCAGGTGCCCGATCAGTATATCCTGCTCGACAAAGACGATGCGCTCGTCTCGCGCGATGAGCAGGTGAAAGCGCCCGCCGACCTTGCGGGGACCGTCAAGGATACCGACGGAACGCCCATCGAGGGCGTCACGGTCACGGCGCAGTCGGGCGAAGTGGTCAAAACGGCGCGCACGGACGCGGCGGGCTACTACGTTCTTGCCGACCTCGATCCCGAACGTACCTACACCGTTACGGCGGAGAAAGAGGGCTATCTCGACGGCATTTTCACCTGTACGCGGGAGGAACTGCGTGCGGCGGACGGCGGTGTGGTCATGAAGGACGTCACGCTCACCGCGCTCGAGGGGCTGGAGACGACCACCCTCACGGGCACCGTCAAGAACATTTTGAACGGCGCCGTCTCGGGCGCGACTATCTCAGTGGACGGCATGGCACTGTCCGCGCAGTCCGGACAGGACGGCGCGTTCACGCTTGAAGGCGTCCCCGCGAGCGTGGGCGACATCACGCTTGTCATCTCCGCGCAGGGGTATGACGACGGCAAACTCACCGTCGCGCAGGCAGATCTGGAGGCGGACGGGACAACGGCGCTCGGCGACGTCAATATTAGCCTTCCCGCGGCGGAGACGGGCGCGTTCGGCGTGGTCAATCTCCTCGCCAACAATTTCGGTTACATTTCCCGCACGCTCGAGGGCGTCGAATTCCGCTTCGAGGGCGAAAAGACCTTCAACGGCTGGATCGAACTGTTCATCGACACCAAGGAGAGCGGAGATACACGCGGCGCCACGGATGCGATGTATTCGCTCAAGGCGGACGGCACCGTCAGCGTGACCAACTACGGCGGCAGCTTCACGACGGACGGCATCGAGTGGACGGTCAACGCGATCGACGGGGGGGGGTACACGGCAAGACTTCTCATCCCCTACGAGACGCTCGGCATCGGCGCGCTCGAGCCCTTCGGCATCTCCCTCGGGCAGAGCAACGGCCAGGGCGTCTGGGACGGCTGGGGCAGGGACGATATGAAGGGCGCGAACGGCGAAGGCTTCGTCAAGCCCGAAATGCCCGCCGACTATGTGCGCGTCGGGGCGGACAACCGCCTGTATGAAGCGTCCCACAACGACCTCGTCGTCGCGCTCGGCGGCACGGTCACCGATGGGGACGGCGCTCCCGTTGCGGGGGTCAGCGTGCAGGTCGGCGAACAGACCGCCACGACGGACGGCGAAGGCAAGTGGCAGATGAGCGTCGCGTTTGCAGGCGACACTCTTACCGTCAGGTACAGCAAACAGGGCTATGTCGCGGCGCAGGACGTCGTGAACAAGTCGGACGTCGGCACGGGCAGCTGGAGCGGCAGCAAGCAGCTCTCCGAACAGCTCGTCACCGTCACGGGGACGGTCACCGATCAGGATGAAGATCCGATCGAGGGCGTCACGGTCACCCTGACCTATGCGGGCGGCGAAACGCGCACCGCCACGACGAACGGAGAGGGCGTCTACACTTTCACGGATGTCACGACCTTTGTCGGCGTGACCATCACCTTCACCAAGGAGGGCTATGCCGACGGCAGCGAGACGCGCACGGCACAGCAGCTCGCGGCGGCGGATACGCTGACCGTCGACAAGAACATCACCGCGACCTCCCAGGTCGTGAATGTCACGCTCGGCGGCAAAGTCATCGGCGTCGAGGGGACGGGGCTCAAGGGCGCGGTCATCACCGCGGGCGACTTGACGGCAACGACGGGAGAGGACGGTTCCTTCACCATCGGGAACTTCCCTGTGGTGGACACCGAGATCACCGTCACGCTCAACGGATATCTCTCGGCGGAAGTTTCCTTCACCGCCTCCGACTATACGGAGGGGGAGACGTTCTCGCTCGGGGACATCTATCTCACCCGCGAATATACGCAGCTCGGCGGCGCCTTCGGCACGAAAGCGAATGTATTTGCTTCCTTCACTCCCTATGTCACGAGAGGGGAGACGGCGTTCCTCTTCCGCTTTGTGGGCGAGAGAGCATTTACGGGCACGGTAGAATTCTACCTCGATACGGGGCTCAGCTCGGGCGACGGCGGCAGGAATGCGACCGACTACCGCTTCGACCTGCGTGCGGACGGCTCCATCGGCGTGGATAACTTCGGCGGCACCAACACAGGTACGGGCACGCTCGTCTATGCCGTTTCGGGCAGCGCACAGGCGCCCGTCCTCACGCTGGAGATCCCTTACGCCTTCCTCGGCGTACAGCGCGATGAGATCGTCGGCGTCACCTTCGGGCAGGGCGGCGTCAAAAACGGCGATGTTGCCTCCGATTGGGACGGCTGGAACGGGCTTGCGGGCGTGACGGGCGTCAACGGTCTGGAATTCGTACAGCCCGAGCGCACCTGGGACTATATCCGCATCGGCGTCGATAACAAGCCCTTCTGGAACGCGGAGAACGTGACGCTTGAAGAGCTTGACCTCACGGACTACAACCTGCACTTCGGCAAGGGCGCCTATGATGACAGCATTCATGCAAAGCTCACCCGTGACAAAACGGGCATCACGTTCGAGTTTATCACCCTCGGGGATTTCAGTTCGCGCTCGACGGGAACGGAGGTCATCCTCATCTATATTGATACCGGTGCACCCGCTGACGGATGGCGAGTCGATCACCAGTATAAGCTGGTCTCCGACGGAAATGTTTATAAGAACTTGGACAGCGATGATGCAGGCAGGGTAGACGGCAACGCATGGTGGGCTGCAAACGATGCCCATAAGCTCGGAACATTTACCATTTCTCGCGAAAACGGCGTGACGCGCATGACTTATAAAGTGCTGTTCACGGACATCGGCGTATCGGCAGACGAAGTCTTCGGTTTCACGCTCGTGGAAGGCTGGCTTACGGGGGACAACGGCTCCAATGAATACGGCAGCGGCTGCCTGTATTCCTATGCGGACGGCTGCTATGTCGTGGCGGATGCGGCGAATACGGCGGGCTATATCCGCGTCAAGGCGGACGGCTCGCTTGTGGCGGCGGCTTCCAACGAAGCTGCGGAATAAGGAGGAAATATCATGAAAGCGATCAAAACGATCTCAATGGTTGCGCTCTCCGCCCTGCTCCTCGTCGGGGCAGCGGCTTGCGACACGAATACGCAGGATCCCGAAAAACAGCCCGACGTCGGCGGCGGGACGCAGTACACCGATCCCGATACCGCCGTCAAGACCTATGATAACCGCGCCTACAACGAGTACCTTTTGGGCGACGAGGCGGTCATCGAAAATCAGTGGCAGGGCTACGGGATCGGCGACCCCTTCATCATGCGCTACAACGGCGTCTACTATCTCTATGTCTCCTCGCTCGACACCGAAGTGGGCGTGCGCGCCTACAAGTCGGCGGACCTCGTGAACTGGGCGCCCGTCACGGGTGCGGGACTTAAAGAGGGGTACGTCTCCCAGGACAGCGTGACGCTCGCGGCGTATGCGCCCGAGGTGTACTACTACAACGGCACCTTCTATATGTACACATCGCCCGGCGGCAAGGGGCACTATATCCTCACTTCCTCCAGCCCCGAAGGGCCCTTCACGAGCGTGACGGACAATTTCGGGATGAGCATCGACGGCTCGGTGCTCATCGACGATGACGAACAGATGTATTTCTCCTATGCAAGCAACCAGGGCATCCGTATGGCGCGCATGACAGACATGCTTACGATCGATACTACTTCGACGCCTGCTCTCACCGGGGTGCAGATCGGCGGCTGGACAGAGGGATCGTATATCGTGAAGCGGGATGGGATCTATTATCTCACCTTTACGGGCAACCATGTTGCTTCCGATGGCTATCGCATTGCCTATGCTACGGCGGAGGAGCTGCCGGAAAGTTACCGCAATGCCTTCACACGCGGACAGAACAACCCGATCGCATTGGAGACGGAGAGTGAACTCAAGGGGATCGGACATTCGTCCACCGTTCTCGGACCGGATATGGATTCCTATTACCTTGCCTATCATTACCTCAACTCCTCGGGCGGCCCCAACCGAAGCCTCGGGATCGATCGGCTGACGTTCAACGGGACGATGATGTCGGTCGCGCCCTCGCTCGACGACAGCGTGACGCCTGCGCTCCCTGAATTTTATGCAAACGGGAGGGACGAGAGCAAGTTTGAAACGCAGGGCGAGTTCCTGTTGAGCAATGTGCAGGCTCCCGCAAATTTCACGGCGGAATTCAATGTGAGCGGAGCGGCGAACACGACGTATGTGTTTTCCTATACGAATGCGCAGAACTACATGAGCGTCACGCTCGATCTGACGGAAAAGTCCATCGTGCTCACGAAGGTGGCGGATGGAGCAAGCACGCAGATTGCAGAGGGCACGCTTGTCAACAATTATGCTGCCGATAAACTGCATACCGTACGCATTGCGGCGCGCGACGGCGTGGTGGATGTTGTGTTCGACAACATGACCAAAATCGATAATGCACAGCTGGAGACGGTCGCGGGAAATATCGGCTATGCGTCTCTTGCGGACGGCGCCGAGGTCGGTTACACGGCATTCTCTGACGTCGCGATGGGAATGAGCGATGAGCGCGAAGCCAAGCAGTCATCTACCTTTGTCGGCGCCTCCACATATCTGCATGACGACACCTATACGGACGGATACGATCTGAGCGAGCAAAGCGGCATCAGCACGATTACGGAAGATAGCGATTATCGCTTTGCGGGCTGGAAGGCGCTTACGCTGGGTGCGGCGGGGGACGATGTCTCCTACCTCGTCTATAACCGCAGCACGGGTCGCTACGCCCTGGAGCTCGTCTACCTTGCAGAGGATGCGGGCAAGCAGATCGGCGTGAAGATCGACGGCGTGAACGGCGGAACGGTGTGGCGCTGCACCCTTCCGGAGGTGGATTCCGAAAACGGCTACGTCAAAGCGATCGTCGGCGAATTTGAAATGGACGCAGGTGCGCGCATCGTACGCATCGAGGCGTTGGATGGCTCGGTCACTTTTACGGCTTTCCGTATGATCGAGGCGTCTGCACAGACACCCGTCTATGAGCAATCGCTCGCGTCCTATGCGCAGACAGGCGCGGACTACAAGACCATCTGGAAGCTCAAGGACAACGGCCACTATGCCAAAGCGGGTACGCGCCAGCTTGTATATTTCGGCGACAATGCCATTACCGACTTCACGCTTGAGGTGGAGGTCCTTCTGGAAGGGGCGACCGGTTCTTCTTCGACGGCCGGTATCGTATTCCACGCGCGCAATTATGCTTCTTCCCCGCACGATTCCTACACCAGTATTCAGGGGTACTACCTTGCGTTGAGCAACAACACGGTCGTCCTGGAGCGGTTGAATTATGCGGATGACAGCGGGCCGATCGCTTCGGATGCGCAAACCATCCAGAGTGATGTCTACTACAAGCTCAAAATTCAGGCAAGGGGAAATGTCATCACCGTATGGCTGAATGATGAGCAGGTGATCGAAGTGACGGACGACTGGGCATTTGCAAACGGTAAAGTCGGCCTCTACACGAACGGTGCGGCCGTGATTTTCCGGAATCTGAAGATCAGCAGCTGATTGTCAAGGCGAGCGCGGGCTGCGGCATGGCTGCAGCCCGCGTCTACCTTATTTTACAGGATATCGCATCCTGACATCAGAGGGGCGGCAAGGCAATATGAAAAAAAGCATTTTGATAGTGGCAACAGCATTTATGGCATCGATCGTTTTATCATCGTGCTCCGAGGGAACAAAGACAGAAATCGAATATATCCCGCCCGAAGTCGAGCGGTATGAAAATCCCATTGAGATCGAAGGTCAGTGGGGCGCAAGCGCTGCCACGGGACCGGACGGACAGTACGGCATCGGCGACCCGTTCGTCATGCGCTTTAACGGAAAATATTATCTATATCCCTCCACATCCGACCCTTGCAGCGGGATCAAAGTGTTTGAATCGGACGATCTCGTGCATTGGACGGACAAGGGATATGCCGTAGCACCGACGGAGGAGACATCGCACGGCGCCTATGCTCCCGAGGTCGTTTACTACAACGGTTATTTTTATTTATGCCAGTCCCGCGCGGGTCAGGGGCACTACATCTATCGTTCGGAGATCCCTACGGAGGGATTTGAGCTGATCAGCACTTCTGCACGTTCTCCCGAAAACATCGATTACGGCAATATCGGCATGGGGATCGACGGCTCCTTTTACGTCTCGGACGACGGAAAGCTCTATCTGCTCCATACCTCCACCCCCGCAGGGCTCAAGTATAATGAGATCACAGATGTCTCTGATATCAATCCCGATACGCTTGGGCGGACGGAAGAGCTTGGCACGGCAAACCTCAACCATTGGATCGAGGGACCGGGGATATTCCGCCGCGGAGAGTTTTCCTACCTGACCTATACGGGCAATCACGTCATTTCGTCCGGCTACCGCGTTGCGTATTCCTATGCAGAAAATTTGAGCGATCTTTCGTCCTTTATCCAGCCTGTCGACAATGTGACATTGATCGATACCGCTGCAGAGCATCGCGGGCTCGGGCATGCAAGCAATTTTTACGGTCCCGATCTTGATTCCATCTATACGGCGTATCATAGTTTGGTTGGGAGCGGTCCTGCGCGCCGGTATAACCTTGACAGATATTTCGCGAGCGGGAGCGTGCTTACGGCAAACGGTGTAACGCACAGGCCTGTCGCGGTGCCCTCGACACCCGGAAAGGGAGGATACGCCGAGCAGCTCACACAGCAACAGGGGCGTTTTGTATTCGGAGAAACGCAGGACTTTTTTACGGCAGAATTCAACTTTATCCCTGCACAAGGGCAGGAATTGTTCTTCGGGGCATCCGGCGAGGACGGCTATATCCTGCGCGTGACGGACGGGATGTTGCGACTGGTACGCACGGAGAGCGGAACAGAGCGCTTGCTCGGAGAAAAACAGGTCTTTGTTGCAGACGGGAAGCTCGCTACCGTACGCATAGAAAATGGCGACGGCGTCGGATATGTCTACTGGAACGGCATGCGCGTCATCGAATATGCGGCGGAGGCAGCGTCCGGGGCATTGGGATATGCGCAAGAGGAAGGGATCGGATACACCGCATATACCAACGATGTATTCGGGACATCCGATTTTGAGGCGCTCAAGAATTTCCCCACGAAATTTCCTGCCGTCGATTACCTTAAAGGGGAAAACCGCGGGTTTTCCATCCGTAACGCGGAAAGGAAGGCGGGCGGCGTGCGTGTCGGCGAGCCGGAGAGTATCGTCCGGGTCGGCGACGCAAATGCAGTAACGCTGGAAGAGGGCGATTGGGTGAAATATGCCGTGGACGTACCGCAGGACGGGGTGTACGCTCTGTCGGCGGAAGTATCTGCAGCAAGTGCCGGGGCAATCTTGCGCATTACGATCGGTGACAGTGCGACAGAAACTACGATCCCATCTGTTCCGGAGGGCGCTGCTACCGTCAGAGTGTATCTGGGAGCGCTGAACGTGCCGTCCGGGATCGGGACCATGAAGGCAGAGGTTGTATCCGGGCATGCGGAAGTGATCTTGTTTGAGAGCGCACAGACGAGCGGCAACGAAAGTGCGGAATTGGGTCAGTACGATCTTGTCAACGGAACGGCGGAACTTTCGGACGGCGCCCTTGCCGTACGCGGAGAACGAGGCGTGATTTTCTGGGAAAATACGGACAGCGTCAATTTTGAAGCGACCGTCACGTTTTCCTGCGACATGGATCTGATGACGAATGTCGGTTTCATGATCCGCTCGCAGCATTACTCCTATCATCCCGGTCAGCCCGCTGAATCGTGGCGTGGTTACTATTTACAGCTTGGCGGAAGCATTGTCTCGCTGCATCGGTATGACTATGGAAATACCGGAACGCTCGACACGGCGCGCGTCGGGTCGATCGATTTCAGCGAAGGAGTTCATACGCTGAAACTTCGTGCGGAAGGGGATACGATCACCGTCACGATCGACGAAACGATAGAGCTGGCGGCACGGGACAGTTGTGCATTTTTGTATGGCAATCTCGGGGTGTATGCCGGAAACGGTGACATCATGGTCCATGCTTTTGCATATCGGGCGATTTGAAATCAATATTTTCGAGGGTAAAAATGAAACATGCAGCATGCTATCAAAAGGGGTATCCCCGTCCGCAGTTTGTCCGCAGCGAGTGGACAGATCTGAACGGAGAATGGAAATTCGGATTTGACGATGAAACGCAGGAGGCAGATGCGCTGAAGGGCAGGCTTCCGCGCACGATCCGTGTGCCGTACACATATGAAACGATGATGAGCGGCATCGGGATCGCGCAGGCGCATCATGCGGTATGGTATTCACGAAACATCCGTGCAACTCGTTCAAAGCGTACGTTGTTGCATTTTGAGGGAGTGGATCATAAGGCGTACGTCTATATCGACGGAAAATATGTCGGCTCGCATTGCGGGGCATATTCCCGTTATACAGTGGATATCACGCGCTTTCTCGGCGAAGGAGAGAGCGTTTTGACCGTTCGGTGCGAGGACGACGGACACCCTTCTTGCGTGCGCGGCAAACAGCGTTGGATGGAAGAGAGCTACGGCTGCTGGTATGTCCAGACGACGGGAATCTGGAAGAGCGTTTGGCTGGAATGTGTCGATGGCGTGCACTTGTCGGCGTTAAAAATGACTCCAGATCTTACAGATTATACCATCCGTTTTGATTTCGAGGTGAGTGAGCCGGCAGATGACGTCAGCGTGCGGTTTGATATCAGTTTTGGCGGAACGTTCCTGCATACGGTTTGTGCAACGGCTTCCAATCGGTTCAACAGCGTAACGTGTGCGCTTCCGAGTGAAAAACTTACATACCAGGTCGCGCTTTGGTCCCCGTCCGATCCAGCGCTCTACGATGTAACGATCACCGTAAGCAAAGGCGGGCGCATCGTCGATGAGGTCAAAAGTTATTTTGCTTTGCGCGATTATTCCGTGAAAGGCGATAAAATTTTGCTGAACGGCCGTCCGTTCTATGCAAGACTTGTGTTGGACCAGGGTTATTGGAAGGAAAGCGGACTTACACCGCCCGACGAAGAGGCGCTTGTGTCAGACATCACACTTGCCAAAGAGATGGGCTTCAATGGCGCGAGAAAACACCAGAAAATAGAGGATGAACGGTATTTTTACTACGCCGATCTCCTAGGTTTTACCGTTTGGTGCGAACTTCCGTCCAATCACTGGTTTTCCGATGCCTGCTCTGAGGAGATCGCGCGGGAATGGCTTTCTATCGTGCGTGCGAACTACAACCATCCTAGTCTTGTTACATGGGTCATTTTTAACGAAAGTTGGGGAGTGCGGAATATTTCGAAAAACAGTCAGCAGAGAGATCTTGCAAACGGGCTGTATTATCTTACGAAAAGCATCGATCGTATGCGTCCTGTGATTTCCAATGACGGGTGGGAGCACGCGAAGAGCGATATCCTCACGCTTCATGACTACGAGCAGGATGGCAGTAAGCTTTACAAGCGGTATGAGACTATGTGTAAGATCACCGAGGGAAGTTCGGAAAACGATCAGCCCATGCCGTTTGCGGATGGATGCGTTTACCGCGGACAGCCGATCGTGATCAGTGAGTTTGGCGGTACGGCATATGTGCGCGACGAAGCGACGGGCTGGGGATACGGGACAGGCGTGAAGAATGACGAGGAATTTCTCGATCGTTTCGCATCGCTCGTTTGCGCAGTCGACAAGATGGGACTGAGCGGATTTTGCTATACGCAACTCACGGACGTGCAGCAGGAAGTAAACGGTCTTTTGCGTGAGGACAGAACTTCAAAAGTCCCGTTGGAGGAAATCAGAAAGAGAAATCATCGTTGAACGGAGCGAAAACAGGACAAAATGGCATAAAATATACAGATCGTTGGCACCGTGGCGTGTGCTTGGCATAGACGAGTGCGGCGGCGCTTCGCGCCGCCGCAGCCAAGCACTCGCCACGCAAAGGACAACACGGAAAACCAAAGCGAAAGCGCGGCGGCGCGGAGCCGTCCCCGCTGAACCGCTTGGGGATCGGCTGCCGCTTTTTCCGCCGCGCACAGCTTTCTTTCATTGGTTTTATTCCTGTGACATGTACCTCTTGAATTTTGCCTTTTCCGGTCGGCTATGGTAGCATAGCTCCTCGCGAAAGTCAACGGCCGCAAAATCGTTGCTGAAAACACCCATCAAATGACTTTAAGAGTCGAGTAAGGAATTGTTCCTTGCCCGGCTCTTTTTCTGTCTATGAGGCATTTCCTGATTTGTACGCAACGATTTTGGCTTTGTTCCGTTGACTTCCGCAGACCGATAAAAAAGATGCTGTCCTTTCCCCGTCCTATGCACCTCCGCCTGTTGCCCGAAAAAGGCAAATACAAAATTCACGGAGGTGGTAAGATGAAAGAAAAGGTAAAAAGGGATTTCAAGGTATTGACGGAGAAAATATCTCTCGAGAACATCGCGGTGATGGCAGAGCTGATCGCCATGCGGGAGACAAAAGCGCTCATAGGTTTTATGGGTTATCATGCGGAGAAGGCACATAAAAAGCTATGCAAGGACATCTTCTGCAAAGATATGCCCGGATACACATTATCGGACAGCTACGATCTCGTCCAGAACGTAGCGTTGTTCTTGTGCGGACATTGCGGAAATTACTTGGACGATTTTCTGTACATATCCGCGAAAGGAAAGCCAATAACCATAAAAATAGAATGCTATCTCATCATCACGAGAATGTTGTCCAAAAGATACAGAGTCATGCAAAAATACCAAAGCCTTGAAGAGGAAAAAGAGAAAGGCGAAATCAATTACATGGAGGAATCCGAAGAAGGGCAAGATGACTCGCGTGTAAACGAGATCGCAGCCGCTTTGAATCTCACGGAAAACATGAGCCTTGCATTAGACTGCCGCATGTCCGGGATGAGCTATCCCGAAATCGCAAAACGGCTGTCAAGGGCGGTAAGCACGGTATATGAATACTTCGAGAAGATGCGGGCAAGATACACGGCTATCTACGGATAACAATTTCATATTCGGAAGGCAGCCGTAAAGGCTGTCTTTGTTTTGTATGAATTTTGCAGGGAAATTTTCAAAGTCGTAAAAAACCTGCGAGTTTGAGGTTTATCCTATGCAAAAAACAGGAGGTCAAAAAATGAACGCAGCACAAAAAGCATTTCATAGCGGCGAGGATCATGAGAATTGTTATCTCTTTTCCCCTTCCGTCAGCAGAAGAGAGACCGTGGGCAAGCAGACCTATTATGTCCGCAGGTATTTCCGCGGAGGCAAAGATTTTGAGAAAACAATGAAGTCCATCGCCATACAGAACACTACAAAAAACGTGAGGTAAACGATATGAAACAGAAACACTACATAGCGGGCTTATATTACAGAAAATCTCAGGAGGACGAGCGACAGGGCGAATCTATCTCTATCGAAAACCAGAGAATGATCCTTCGCAAATATGCCGAGGAGCGCGGCTTTGAGATCCACGATGAATACATCGATGACGGCGTTTCGGGTACGACATTCCAAAGACCGGAAGTGCAGCGGCTGTTGGACGATGCGAAAACAGGTGTCATCAATACAATCATCGTCAAAGACCTTTCCCGATTTGGCAGAAACTATATCGAAGTCGGGCAGTACGTGGACTATGTATTTCCAGCATTTAATATACGCTTTATCGCGATACAGGACAATATCGACACGGAAAATACGGATAATAATGCTATGGAGATGATGCCGATCGTAAACATTTTTAACGAGTGGCATGCTGCCAATACGAGCAAGAAGATAAAAGCGGTCAAGCGCTCCAATGCTTTTGCAGGGATTTACAGCGCGAAAAGGGCAAGTTACGGTTATGTGAAGGGAACGGATAAAAGGCGTACTCCTGCCATCGATGAAGAGACAGCCCCTATCGTAAGACGAATCTTTGAAATGTACGCTTCGGGACTGAGCCATTTAAGGATCTCCGAGATCCTAAATGAGGAAGGCATTGTTTCGCCGGGCAGATACGCTTTTGAAAAGCTCGGTCAAAAAGGTTTCCCGAACGGAAAGGATTTGTGGTGTCCCGTGAGTGTGAGAAGAATTCTCAACAATATCATTTATCTGGGGCATCTGCCGCAACTGCAAACGACGACCGTCTCATATAAAAACCATAAAATCCGCACCAAAGACCAAGCTGATTGGGCAATCATCTATAACAATCACGAGCCCATTATTTCGCAAGAATTATGGGACAGAGCGCAAGCGCGAAAAAAATCCGTATCGAACGGCAGAAAAACGAGAACGGGCACCACGCATCCATTATCGGGTTTTCTGTTCTGCGCCGACTGCGGATCGAAAATGAAACTGAACGGCTGTTTGTCTCACGGCAAAATGTGGTACAGCTTTAACTGCGGCGACCACTTCCGATACGGTAAATCCATTTGCTTTTCTCATTATATCTCCGCCAAAGCGATAGAAGAAATCGTACTTGGCGATATACGGGAAATGGCACAGCGGATCGTGCTTGACGAGAAAGCTATCCGCGAAGAGTTTATCCGTCATAATGCCGAACTTGCGGACAAAGCATTAAAGTCCGCGAAAAAGGAATTGCAGGGAAAGCGTAAGCGCGTGGAAGAGTTATCCCGTCTGATGCAGCTTGCATATGAAGATAGGCTGAAAGGCAAAATGCCTGAGGATATCTGTATTGACTTTATCCAAAAATATTCCGAAGAGCAGAAGAAGCTCGAATCCGAAATTGCAGAGCTGGAAACGAAACTTGCCGAAACGGCAAATACAATACAGAGCGCCGATGAGTTTATACGGAACATCAAGAAATATCTCGAAGCGCCGGAGCTTACCCGCGAAATGTGCTACGAGCTGTTAGACCGTGTAATAATCGGCGGACTGCCGAAAGTGACGGGTAAAGAGCGTGAAATAATTATTGTTTATAAGGTCGATATCGCTTCCGTTTTACGGCACAAACTCAATAAATGAAAACAAACGTATGAGTT
>DBGBVX010000002.1:0-27250 GCA_048370055.1 Candidatus Gallimonas sp.
CACGGCTATCACAAAGGGCTCATTGGGGTACCAGTTTACCATGCCCGACGAGGACGTATCGATAGAGATAGAGTTGACGCCCGTTACAGAATACGACGACCCCGACGACTATCTGTCCTGGAGCAGCACCGTTATCGACGAAATCTCGGTCGCTAGCGAAGAAGATAAAGGATACGAATACTTGGATTGCGAGCAAAAATTATCCCTCGCTTTCGACATGGCAAAATTCGGCTCATATAACAGTAATGTTGACAGAAAAGAAATCCTTTCTTCGAATCAAGAAGTGATTCCCGATAGCGCATTGGACTTTGAACCCATTGAGCAATCAGGTATTAGTTACATAATCGGAGGTAATTTAGTCGTAGATCTGAAGCAGATCAATCCCGGCACGGCTACTATTTACCTGTATTTAGACTTCAATAACGCCAGCTCTGCCACATTGATGAGGACATTTACCGTTACCGAGTACGGCGAAATCGAAGTTGAGACTGTGGATGTGCCGTTCGAAGTTATCAATGAATCCAAATTTGACAGTACTGACGATTTGGCGAATATCTCAATCCGCATTGTAGATACCGACTACATCTACGGCAGCACGGCGCCTGAATCTCAAAGCTTTACGTTAGACGAGCTTACAAACGGCGAAGGTACTTTCAAATATGTTGACGGGCATACTTATTCGATAAGCGCAAGCCATGCTATTTGGAATGAAGAAACAGGACGCTATGAAAATCCTACTTCTCTGTCTATCAACGATTGGCTCGGACAGGGTACGACCATTACCGGATTCAATCAAATCATTGATGGGAAATTGACTTTAGTAAGTCTTCCTACAGAGGCTATAAAAATTACGCTGAATGACTGAGCGATTTGCTCAATGTGATATATTTTAGCAAAATTATATTTAGTATCACTGGTATCGTGTCATCGGTGCTTTACGGAAATATCATACAACAGGCGCTCATACTTACTATGAACGCCTGTTGTTTGTTATGAAATTTAATGTCATACTAGAACGCGCCGTAAAGGCTATAATATCTCTGTCGTATGCTTGCTTTTCGGTGGTTTATCGTTCCGCGGCCTATTCCGAGTTCGGCACAGACTTCGGATTGCACCATGCCGTTCATGTAGCAGTTCAGTATGGCAAGTTCCAATGGGGAGAGCTGTAATGCGCCTACAAGTTCGTCTGCTTTGGTGTAATCGGTCTGTTCTTTCTCAAAGCAGTTTACCGGATCCATCGGCAAAGCCTTATAATCCGTAAAATCTATGGATTCAACGACAGTCCCGCGCCTGTCCGGTCTGTTACGAAGAAGGTTGATGAAATGATCCACTTCGCGATAACACGCGAGTTTGATAGAGATGTCTTTCCCTTTGCGGTCTTTACCGTAAATCTCATTGGCTGTATGCCCGACGAATTGATACAGAAAGCAGATTGCTGTTTGCGCCACATCGTAGCCGTCTGATACGGTATAGTCTATCTCGTTCATGTGATGCAGATCTTTGATAAGGCCGATATACAGCCTATCTGCAACTTTCATATCGAACTTTTTGACGGTGCGAAGCGCTTGTAAAGCGATCATCTCGCCCATGAGTTTGACGTTCTCATTTGAGATAGGTTCAGCGAACAATTCGCCTTCGTTACAATACTTTCCGTTTGAGAACTTTGTGACTAACATTTCCATTTTAACACCTCTGAATTTGTATTTGCCTTTTTCGGGCAACAGGCGAAGGTGCATAGGACGGTGAATGTTGGTGCCCTGAATAGCAAGTCTGCGGAAGTCAACGGGACAAAGCCAAAATCGTTGCGTACAGGTCGGGAAATGCCCCATAGACAGAAAAAGAGCCGAGCAAGGATGCAATCCTTACTCGGGCTCCAATTCGTTTATATGGGTGTTTTCAGCGACGATTTTGCGACCGTTGACGTCCGCGAGGAACTATGCTACCATAGCCGACCGAAAAAGCACAAATTTAGAGGACTGAAAGAAGTTTTCATTCAAAGCGGACTATCATGCCGAAGAAATCGCGGGCAAAAAATAATACGAACCTTGACTTGGTGTCTTGGTTCGTATTATTCTGGTATGGTGCGGACGAAGGGACTTGAACCCCCATGGTCTCCCACAGGAACCTGAAACCTGCGCGTCTGCCAATTTCGCCACGTCCGCATTTCCCCATTTTTACACGGTGGGATCGCCGAGGCGGAAGCGCTATGCTTTACTCCGCTTTCCACTCCGTCTTTCGGACGGAGACGCCGTCTGAGCCGTCGAGAACCCAAATCTTGCCGCTGCCGAGCGTTCTGACGGGCGCGCCGTCTGAAAACTCAAGCGCCGCATTGTTCTCTATGCCCCAAGCGCGAAATCTATTATACAACACCACTTCATCAAAGTCAAGCATTCTTTCGTTGTAATGGGGAGAAATTTTTCCCTTTATCCAACCGAGACCGCGATACATGGCGTACTCCCCTTCGACGACGGAATCGGAATACATGTCCTCGAACCAACAGATCGCGCCCGCGGAGAGCCCCGCGATGAGCACGCCGCGTTCATAGGCGCCGCGGATAAGCTCCAAAAGCCCCGTCTCTTTCCAATGCTCGATCATATAGACGGTATTGCCGCCGCCCACATAGATAAAATCGGCGCGTTCGAACTTCCCCGCCATTTTTTCGCGGTCAAATTCCCGCCCCACGGTGAGCGCGACGTCCGTTTTGATGTCGAATATCCCCGTATATACCTTATGGAAAGTATTGTAGTAGGGCATGCAGTCGTGGCTTGCGGTCGGGATAAACAGCCCGCACGCGCGCCGCTCTCCCGCCGCTTTTTTCGCCTCAGCCGCAATATATTCGTCGATCGCGAGCGTTTCGCGGTTTTTGATCTCGCCGCCGCCGATGCAGATAACGCGGCTCATGCGCCCTCCTTGCCCTCCTGCGTCTCGTCGGCGACGGAGATCCCCGCCGTTCTGTCAACAGGGACGGAGAAGATGATGCCGCCCGCCTGCGTTTTGAGCCCCACCTTATCGAAGAGCGCCTGCATGATGGGCAGTTTCCCTTCGCGCTTTGTGAGGATAAGGAGCAGATCCTGCTCCTGCAGGAGCGAAACGCCGATGAACTGCTCCGCTTTGGCGTTGCCAAGCGAATGGGCGTGGATGATCGTACCGCCCGCAGCCCCCACGGCGCGCGCCGCTTCCATAGCCTCTTCGGCAAACCCCGCGGCGACCGCCGCGACGATAAGATCGTACTTTCTTGTTTCTTCCGTCATGCGTTTTCCCTCCTCGACGCCTTTTTCCGTTGCGGCGCCCGTAATGCCGTTTGCCACGATCTCCGAGATCCCCGTGAGCGGTACGGTGAACGAGATACCCCGCCCGACGAGATAGAGCGATATTTTGTTGCGGATCTCGCGCATGATGAGTTCTTCGTCGCTCTCCGGAATGAGCGAGAACGCGACCGTTTTTTCCGTTTCGCCGATACCGAGATAGTCGAGGACCTGCGAGTGCGCCGTGCCCATGCCCTCGAACTTGACCATGAGCGCGATCGACACTTCGTCGATGACCTCTTTGATGCGCTCCTCGTCGCGCTTGTTGACGATGCTGACAAGGAGTTTCACCCGCCCCGAAAGTTTGCCCGCCGTGCGCACGCCCAATTTACTGCCGAGCGCGCTTCCCGCCGAGCGCAGGACGGAGCGGACTTCGCCGCGCTGCTGTTTTTCCTGTTTCGCCATATCAGTTTACCTCGTATTCGAGAACGCGGTCCTCTACCGTGAGGAATTTGCGTTTGATGGAGCTCGTTCTGTGTTTATAGACGATACCGAGGATCTGTATCGTGATGAGCGGCGTGAGCGCGACAAAGGCAACGCAGCCGAACGCCTGCGTCATGATCCCCTCGGGATTGAGCACGCTGCACGCGCCGATCGCCATGGGAAGGACGAACGCCGAGACCATGGCGCCGCTCGCCACGCCGCCCGAATCGAACGCGATGCCCGTGAAGAGCGGCGGCGTAAAGAAGGTGAGCACAAGGGCGATCACATACCCCGGGATGAGGATCCACATGATGTTGATACCCGTCAGAATACGCATCATGGCGAGCCCGAGCGAGATGCACACGCCGATGCACAGCCCCTTCATCATGGCGGAAGAGCTGATCGCGCCCGCGCTCATGCGCTCGACCTGTTTATTCAGAACGTGCACCGCGGGCTCCGCCGCGACGACGAAATAGCCGATGAGCATGCCGACGGGGATGAGCAGCCACCCGCCCCAAAGTCCGGCGAGCCCCTGCCCGACGGCGCGGCCCACGGGCATAAAGCCGACGTTGGCGCCCGAAAGGAAGAGCGTGAGCCCGACGAAGGTGTATACGAATCCGACGACGATACGGACAATCTGACGCTTGCGGAAGGCACGCGAGGCGATCTGAAAGAGGATAAAGAAGGCAATGATGGGCGAAAGCGCGATGGCGACTTCCTGCGCATAGCTCCCGAACCCGTTCAGATATGCGAAGAACACGCCGCGCGTATCCGTCACTTCGGCGAGCGGCTCGATCACATACTCCACGTCCTTGATATCAAAGACGATGCCCAAGGTGAGCACGGCGATGATGGGACCGACGCTTGAGAGCGCGACGAGACCGAAAGAATCGTTCTTGCTCCCCTTGCCGCTGCGGATGGAGGCAACGCCGACGCCGAGCGACATGATGAACGGCACCGTCATGGGCCCCGTCGTGACGCCGCCCGAGTCAAAGGAGACCGCCCAAAAGCTAGGATCGACGAAGATGCTCAGAACAAATGCAACTATGTAAAACGCGATGAGCAGGAAGTGCAGCGGGATACGGAACACGATGCGCAGCATGCCGATCATAAGGAAGATGCCGACCCCCACCGCGACGGTGAGGATGAGCAGGTAATTTCCGAGCGGCGTTTTTTCCGCGACGGCGGGGACCTGTTCCGCCAAGATCTGAAGATCGGGCTCGGCGATCGTGACGATGATGCCGATGATGAAGGAGAGCAGCGCGATCAGCCATATTTTGCGGGAATGGGTCATGGTGGCGCCGATCTTTTCGCCGATGACGAGCATAGACATATCCGCCCCCAACATGAAACAGCCCAATCCCACGATGAGCAGAAAAACGCCCACCAAAAAGAGGACGAATGTTCCCGTATCCAACGGGACGAACGCCACGCTCAGCACAAGCACAATGAGCGCTATGGGCAGAATCGAGGTGAGCGATTCGATGATCTTATCCTTTAATGCCTTCGTCACGTTCCGGACCTCCCGCCGTTTTTTCCCTGCCGCAGACGGCAGAAATTACTTCATGTACTTTTTTTCGATCTCCGCGATCTTATCGAGACGGCGGACATGCTTTCCCTCTTCGGAGAAGGGCGTTTCGAGGAAGGTCTTTACGATCTCCAACCCGAGATTGACGCCGATCATCCCCCCGCCGAGCGCGAGCATATTCGCGTTGTTGTGCAGGCGGGTCATCTTTGCGGAGAGCGGTTCGGAGCAGAGCGCGCAGCGCACCCCCTTCACCTTGTTCGCCGCGATCGAGATGCCGATGCCCGTGGTGCAGACGACGATGCCGAACGTGCACGCGCCGCCCGCGACCGCCTCCGCCGCCTTAACGGCATAGTCGGGATAGTCGCAGGAAGCGTAGCTGTCCGTGCCGAAATCGACGACTTCGTAGCCGTTTTGTCTGAGCCAATCCGCCACCGCGGTCTTGAGCGCAAGCCCGCCGTGATCGCATCCGAGTGCAATTTTCATCTTTTTTCCTCCCTCATACATTTTTTATTCGATGCCGAGCCCGCGGATGACCGCAGGCATACATTCCATGATCGCGCGGAGCGTGACGCGGTAGACGTCAGGGCTCTGCCCGTAGGGATCGGGGATCTCGCGCCCCGCCAACGCGTACATGCTCGTCACGTTGGGCGCGCCCCGCAGATACTTTGCCTGATCCTCCGTCATACAGACGACGGCATACGCCTCCGATATCATCTTCGGCGTGAGGCGGCGCGCTTTGAAGGTCTCGGGCGCAGAAAGCCCCGCTTCGCCGAGCGCCCGACGGCTGTTGGCGGACATCGGCGCGCCGTTTTCGGCGCGCAGCCCCGCGGAGGAGACGGAAAACCAACGGATCCTGCGTTTTTTCAGCTCCTCTTTGAGCGCCGTCTCCGCCATCGGCGAACGGCATGTATTGCCCGTACAGACGAATATGATCTTCTTGTGTTTCATGGTCTACCCCATCTTAAATGCGTAACGTCAGTTTTCCGACTGCCCGAAGGCGCGCAGAAGGCGGTTGCGCACGCCGTCCATCACGCCGCCGCGGGCGCGCGGCTCAACGCCGATGAGAAGCGTCGCCCTGCGCTCTCCCTCGCGGAGCAGCGTATAGAGATTTGCCGCCATCTCCTCGGGCGTGCCGCCGAGGTCGAAAACGTCGTATCCCGCGAGCGCCTCGCAGACGCTGTGTTCCGCGAGAAAGTACGGTCTGCCGTTCGCCCCCTTCTCCCTGCCGTAACAGCGCACAGCCCCGCCGACGTCGTCCGCCGCGAAGAACGCCGTGCGGCAGCCGGGCGCATAGTGTTTGTACGCCATGCCGGGGCTCTTGGGCTTTTCGCCCGCGTGCATGTGATATACGCCGCATGCGCCGACGACGGAAGCGATCATCTCCTGCGTGATAAGTCCCGCCCTGAGGATCTGCGGCACCTCCCCCGTACAGTCGAGGACGGTGCTCTCGATTCCCCCCTGCGACGCGCCGCCGTCGATGATGAGCGGGATGTCGCCGTCGAAATCGTCGAGGACGTGCTGCGCCGTGACGGGCGAGACGTGTTTGGAACGGTTGGCGCTCGGCGCGGCTACGGGAACGTCCACCGCGCGCAGGAACGCCTGCGCCGCAGGCGAGGAAGGTACGCGGACGGAGAGCGTTGCAAGCCCGCACGAGACGGCGGGGCTCACCTTCCCCTTGGACGGATAGACCATGGTGAGCGGTCCCGGCAGGAAGGCTTTGCGGAGCGCCTCGGTATAGGGCGGCGTCTCCACGAGCGCGGAGATATCGTAACCGGTGTGAACGTGCGAAATGAGCGGATTATCGGCGGGGCGCCCCTTGAGCGCGAATATCTTTTTCACGGCGGCGTCGTTGCGGGCGTCCGCGCCCAATCCGTACACCGTTTCGGTGTGGAACGCGACGACTTCGCCCGCGCCGATGAGCTCCTTTGCATATGCGAGCGTATCCGCCGTCGGCGGCAGAACGAGCGTCTTCATTGCGGGATCCCCGTATCGTCGCCGTAGTTGGGGAACACGTCCTCCGCGCCGTACTCTTCGTACCCTTCGGGCGGCGGCGTGAAATGCTGCGGCTCTTCGTCGGGAAGGTCCTGCTCGTCCACGTCGACGAACTTGGTGCACTCGCCGAGGAAGCGGAGCTGCACCCTGCCCAAAGCGCCGTTTCTGTGCTTGGCGAGGATGAGTTCCGCCGCCCCCTTGACGACCGTCTTTTTGGCGAGCTCCTCGGCGGTGGCGGTGACGTCGGGGCGGTTGATGAACATGACGATATCCGCGTCCTGCTCGATCGCGCCCGATTCGCGCAGATCGGAAAGCTGCGGCTCCTTGGTCTGAATACGGCGGAGCTGCGAGAGCGCGATCACGGGGACGTTGAGTTCCTTCGCCATGATCTTCAGATCGCGCGTGATGGAGGAAATTTCCTGTTGGCGGTTCTCGAAGAGGTTGC
This sequence comes from Candidatus Gallimonas sp., assembly GCA_048370055.1. Taxonomy (GTDB): domain Bacteria; phylum Bacillota; class Clostridia; order Christensenellales; family Borkfalkiaceae; genus Gallimonas. The sequence continues at coordinate 7,694 of DBGBVX010000002.1, forward strand.
CGTTCTTATCGCCCTTGCCCGACGACCCGCCCATGAGCTGAATATAGTCGATCATCACAAGATCGATCCCCCCCTTTGCGGCGGCGAGGCGGCGGCATTTGGAGAGCACCTCCGCGGGGGTCACGCGGGAGGAATCGTCTATGTACAGATTGCTCTTTTGCAGTTTGTCGCTCGCGATCATCAGGTTCTTCCACTCTTTCTGCGAAAGTTTCCCCGAGAGCGCCTTCTCCATGCTCACGCCCGCATGCGCGCAGAGGAGCCTCTGCACGATCTGCGCGCGCGGCATTTCGAGGGAGAACACCGCCGCCGTCTTGCCCTTGACGAGGCAGACGTTTTCGACGATGTTCATGGAGAGCGACGTCTTTCCCATACCGGGGCGCGCCGCGATGACGATGAGGTCGGAGCGCTGCAAGCCGTTGGTGATGCGGTCGAGGTGCTTGAAGCCCGTCTCCATCCCGCGGTAGGCGTTGGGATCGGATTGGATCTCCTCGAACTTGGTGAGCACCTCGCGGACGACCGCGCCGTCCTGCAGTCCCGCAAGCTGACTGTTATCCTCCTGCTTGGAGATATCGTAGATCTGCTTTTCGGCATAGGCGACGGCGTCGCGCGCCTCGGTGCCCTCCGTGCTCACCTCGATGATGCCCTTTGCCGCGCGGATGAGCGCGCGGCGGACGGCGTCGCGGCGGACGATCTCGAAGTACTGTTTATAATTTGCCGCAGAGGGCGTGACCTCGGCGAGCTCCGTGACGCGCACGAGCCCGCCCGCGCGTTCGAGGGTACCGTCGCGCTCGAGCATATCGGTGAGCGTGACGATATCCACCGGCTTACGCGCGGCGTACACCTTCTTCATCGCCTCCAAAACGAGGCGATTGGACTCCTGATAGAAATCGTCCTCGCGGAGCGTCTCCAAGAGCTCGGACTGAATATCCCCGTCGATGAGGATACAGCCGAGGATGGCGGACTCCGCTTCCAAATTGTGCGGCATCTGATTGTTCGGCATGGTTCTTCCCTTGAAAAATTACTCCCGATTGCAAAACGCGGCGGTCAGTCGAGCTGTTCGAACTCGCTGAGCGCTGCCTCGAACTCCTTCATGGCGGCGGCAAACGTCTCTTTGCGCGTGAGGTCCGCGCCGGCGCCCTTGAGCAGGGTCACGGGATCGGCGGAGCATCCCCCCTTGAGGAAGTTGAAGTAGCGCTCGACGGCGGGCTGCCCTTCGGAGAGGATCTTGCCCGCGATCGCGATCGCAGCCGTGATGCCCGTCGCGTATTTATAGACGTAGAAGGAACGGTAGAAATGCGGGATGCGCGCCCACTCGATGGCGATCTCCTTATCGTGCGTGAGCGCCTCGCCGTAATACTTCTTGTTGAGCGAATAGTAGAGCTCGGAGAGATTATCCTTGTTGAGCGGCTCGCCGCGCTCCGCCATGGCGTGCGCCTCCTGCTCGAAACAGGCGAACTGCGTCTGACGGAAGAGCGTCGTGCGGATCATATCCATGAAGTAGTTGAGAAGGTACTTTTTGAGCTTCTTATCCTCCGTGGTATGGAGAAGGTACTTCAGAAGGAGCACTTCGTTGACGGTGCTCGCGACCTCCGCGACGAAGATCTTATAATCGGACTTCGCGTAGGGCTGAGCGCCGTTGGAAAAATAAGAGTGCAGCGCGTGCCCCATCTCATGCGCGATGGTGAATACGTTGTTCGTCGTGGGCTGATAGTTGAGAAGAACGTATGGGTGATTGCCGTATATACCGATGGAGTACGCGCCGCCGCGCTTGCCCTCCGTCTCGCAGACGTCGATCCAACGCTCGTCGCGCCCGCGGCGCAGGAGCGCGTTGTACTGCTCCCCGAGCGGAGAAAGCCCCTTTAAGACGACCTCGAACGCCTCCTCGAAGGAGAGTTTCAGCTCCGCGTTCTCCACGAGCGGGATATACAGGTCGTACATGTGCATTTTATCGAGCCCGAGCGTCTTTTTGCGCACCTCCATATAGCGGTGCATGACGGGCGAATACTCGTCTACGGCGGCGATGAGGTTCTCGTACACGTCGCGCGTGACGTCCTCTTCGGAGAGCGCCATTTCAAGGCAGCTCTCATACCCGCGCACGTTTTTATAGAAGATATCCTTCTTGACGTTGCCGTAATAGGTGGTCGCGAGCGTGTTGATGATCTTTCCGTATGCGGAATAGTACTTTTTGAACGTTTTGGCGCGGTCGGCGCGGCTGCCGCCGCTCATGATGACGGAGTAAAGCCCGTGCGTGAGCTTTGTGCGCTTTCCCTGATACATCATGTAGGGCAGGTTGAGCTCCGCGTCGTCGAGCATATCGAACACGTCCCCCGCGACGCTCATGGGCTCCGCCGTCTGCGCGAGGATGAGCTCCTCCTTGGCGGAGAGCACATATTTCTTGCGCGCGATGAGGCGCTTTAAGGAGTAGTCGTAGTCTTTGAGCCGTTCATCCGCGGCAAACGCGCGGAGCGTCTCCTCGGGCAGCGACGTAAGTTCGGACACTGCGAAGGAGGTTTCGGCGCTGTAGCGGGTCAGAAGCGTCATGACCTTGGCGTTGTACGCGTTGTACTTCGTCACGCGGACGTCCTGATCGTGTTTGAGAAAGGCATACAGATAGACGCGCATCAGCCTGATCTCATAGTCGTCGGTGAGCGCGAAATATGCCGCGACGCTCTCGGCGGTGTTCAGCCTGCCGCGGAAGGACGCCACGTCGGGCAGCGTTTCGAGCGCGGCGAACGCCGCCTCCCACGCCTCGTCGCTCTCGAAAACGTCCTCTGTTTTCCACTGATATTTGGTTGCAACTTCACTGCGTTCCATAAAAAACAATTACCTCTCAATTTTTGAAACTATGAATGGGCGCGGGGATGAGTCCGCCGCGGCGGATGAACTTGCCTGCGTCGCCGCCGTGCACGGGCATGACGGGCGCCCTGCCCAAAAGCCCGCCGAAGCTCACTTCGTCCCCCACCGTTTTGCCGGGCGCGGGGATCACGCGCACCGCCGTCGTCTTATTGTTGACCATGCCGATCGCCGCCTCGTCCGCGATGATGGCGGAGATGGTCGTTGCGGGCGTATCGCCGGGAATGGCGATCATATCGAGCCCGACCGAGCAGACGCACGTCATCGCCTCGAGCTTTTCGAGCGTGATCCTGCCCGCCGTTGCGGATTCGATCATGCCGATATCCTCCGAGACGGGAATGAACGCGCCCGAGAGCCCGCCCACGCGCGAGGACGCCATAACGCCGCCCTTTTTCACCGCGTCGTTGAGCATGGCGAGCGCCGCCGTGGTGCCGTGGCAGCCGACGACTTCCAACCCGAGCTCTTCGAGGATGTGCGCGACCGAATCGCCGCGCGCAGGCGTGGGCGCGAGCGAAAGATCGACGATGCCGAAGCGCGCGCCGAGCCGCTTTGCCGCCTCTTTGGCGACGAGCTGACCCGCGCGGGTGATCTTGAACGCCGTGCGTTTGATGAGTTCGGCGGCGTCGGTAAGGTCTGCATCGGGAATAAATTTGAGCGCGTGCTGTACGACGCCGGGACCGGATACGCCCACGTTGATGACGGTATCCGCCTCGCCCACGCCGTGGAAGGCGCCCGCCATGAAGGGATTATCCTCCACCGCGTTGCAGAACACGACGAGCTTTGCGCAGCCGAGCCCGTCTTTTTCCGCCGTGCGCGCAGCCGTCTCGAGCACGATCTCGCCCATCATGCGGACGGCGTCCATATTGATGCCCGATTTGGAAGAGCCCACGTTGACGGAGGAACACAGGCGCTGCGTCGTGGAGAGCACTTCGGGGATCGTCTTCAAAAACGCCTCTTCGTAGTCCGCGGTGCCCTTATGCACGAGCGCCGAGTATCCGCCGAGGAAGTCGATGCCGAGCTCCTCCGCGGCGCGGTCGAGCGCCCGCCCCACGAGCACGCTCTCTTCGGGGAAAGCCGCCGTGATGAGGGATACGGGCGTGACGGACACGCGCTTGTTGACAATGGGGATCCCGTATTCGCGCGAGAGATCGTTCGCCGTTTTTACGAGGTCTTTCGCGCTCTTCATGACGCGGTCGTATACCGCCTGCGCCGTATCTTTCGCCGTGGCGCGGATGCAGGGAAGGAGCGAAACGCCCATCGTCACCGTGCGGATATCGAGGTGCTCCTTCTCGATCATATCTATCGTTTCAAGTACGTCGAATTTGTTGAACATCGTTTTAGCCCTTGATCAGACGTTGTGCATGGCGTCGAAAATATCCGCATGCTGAAGGCGGACGGTCATGCCGATCTTTTTGCCCATCTCCTCGAGCGCGGCGGAGAGCGCGGCAAAGTCCTCTTTGCTCTCCGAAGTGTCCACCATCATGATCATGGCGAACTGATCGCCGAGGATGGTTTGGGAAATATCCTCGATGTTCACGTCGTGTTCGAACAGAAAGCCGCTCACCTTTGCGATGATGCCGCGCCTGTCGGAACCCGTTACCGTAACGACTGCTCTCATAACATACAACTCCTTCTGTCAGCTTATGATTTCGTATTCGATGAGCAGGTTTCCCTGCGAGATCATGCGCACGGACTGCCCCTCCTCGAAGGGCGGAAAGTCCTTTTCGCCGTCTACATAGATCTGACGGATCATATCCTCGTCGCGCTTATAGTTGTGCACGCGGAACGTCGCCACGTTGACGTCGACGCCGTCCACCGTCGTCCAATCCTCGATCCCCGCGAAGGGCGCGATGGTATACTCCTTGAGCCCTACCGAAATAAAGCGGAGCATCTTGTAATAGGCGTGCGCGCGCTTGAAGCAGATGCCCATGTAGGGAAAGAGAAAGATGATGTAGAGCGCAACGATGACGCAGGCGACCGCCGTCGCCCACGTGCCGTTCGGATCGTCATACGGGAGCATGATAAAGTAGACGAACACGGCGATAAATCCCGCAAGAAAGACCGCAGTCGCAATGTACAGTCCCATAAGGATACGGCTGCGCTGTTTGTAAGCGTCCCAAAGGTCGCTGTCTCGATACAATCTCGTCATAGAGCCCCTTTTCCCGCGCGGAGCGCGGTTTTTCTTGATTATCTCGTTTATTATAGCCGATTTGCGCGAGAAAAGCAAGCTCCCGCGCAACGGAAAGGATCCTTTGAAGTTTCGGTTCTGCTTATAGAAACGCTAAGCAGACGTTTTCTTTCACTCGGCGATGAAGAGCACGCCGAGCGTATTCCTGCCGCAGTGCCCCGTGATGACGGAGCCGGCGACCGTTTCGAGCACTTCGTCGAAAGCAAAGAGCTCCTTCACCTTCTGCCTTGCGACTTCGACCACACTCTCGTCCGCATTGCTGTGCGTGATGAAACAGCGCGTTTTGTCGTACTTGGGATATTGCGCGGCAAGGTCGGTCACATACTGCGCGATGCACTTTTCCATGCTGCCGCGGTACTTTTTGCCCGCGACGAGCTGACCGTCCTCCATCTCGATGAGCGGATGGATCTTGAGAAGATTCGCCCCGTACAGCGCCATGCGCGAACATCTGCCGCCCTTGTAGAGATAGTCCAAACGGTCGGGCACGAAGGAAGTGTTCACCTTGGGGCAGACGGCGTTGACTTTTTCGACGATCTCCTCCGCGGAGGCGCCTGCGTCGCGCAGATCCGCCGCCAGCATGATGACGAGCCCCTGCCCCGTGGAGAGCGCCTTGGAATCGACCGCGAACACCTTCCCGCCGAACGACTTCGCCGCCTCCGCCGCATAGGAATAGGAGGACGAAGCCTTGGACGAGATATTGAAGTGGATGACCGTATCTCCCGCCTCCACGTAGGGGCGGAAAAAGTCTTCATAGTCGCCGATGCCGGGCGCGGCGGTCTTGGGGAGCTGCCCCGTTTTTTCGACGTAATCGAAAATGTCCTGCGGCACGATATCCACGCCGTCCGAGTAGGCGTTGCCACCGAGGATGACGGTGAGCGGCTTTATGCCGATGCCGCGCTTTCGGATGTTTTCGCCGAGGTCGCAAGTGCTGTCTGCCGTAAGTCTGATCATGTTTTCCTCCATTCTATTTGACAATTTCAAATTTACGAAAATAAATTTTGCAGGGCGGCGCGGAAATTTTCCCACCCCGTTGTAAAACCTTTGACGGAAACCGCCCAATCGGGCACCAACCCGACGATATCCGAACAGGCGACCGTGCCCACTTCGGTGGAATCGTGGCTGACGTTGCGGTGATCGCCGAGGAAGAACACCTGCCCTTCGCCGACGGTGACTTCCGCAAAATCGGGCGTTCTGCCCTTGGTATAGGGCTCCTCGAGCGCGGCGTATTCCCCGCCGGAACGTTTTACATAGACGACGCCGTCCTCGCACTTTACGCTGTCGCCTTCCAAGGCGATGACGCGTTTGATGATGTTGTACGTTCCCGCGGCAAAATCGGGGTTCTCGGAAACGTCGATGATGACGATATCCCCCCGCTCCGCCGTGAAATTCCTGAGCGCGTACAGGACGTCGCCGTCGTGTACGGTATCCTCCATCGAACTTCCCGAGACGTATACGGCAAACGTATACGTTACGCGGAGCAGATTGAGAACGAGCGCCGCAAGCACCGCAAGGATGATCAGAATCAGCGCGACGAGCGCGCCGCGGCTCTCTTTCGGCTCGTTGAGCATGCGCGGACGACGGATATTTTTCAAGACTGCTCCTCCACGACGCGCCGCACGCGCTTTTTGAGTTCGTCGGGCGTGAGCATGACGACCCGCCCGCAGGTGAGGCACCTGATCTTGAAATCCGCGCCCGTCCGCACGATCTGCCAACGTATCCCCCCGCACGGGTGCGGTTTTTTCGTCTCGACGACGGTATTCAGTTTGAGCTGCGTCAGATCCATAGAACGTTGTTGATGAGCACCTCGCCGCTGCCGACAAAGACGACGGAGACGACGTTTTTGAAGTTTTCGAGGTGCTGCCCCGTCTCCGTTTTGAAATCGGAAGGCTCAAAGAAGAGGCTCTTCCACTTGCCGCCGCCCTCGAGCGGGACTTCCGCGCTGTAACCGCGCTCCTCGTTCGCGTCGACGTAGAACGTGACTTTGAAGAGGACGTTCTCCCTGCTGTATGCGTCGAGGCGGAGCGCAGCCCCCTCGGGCGCGGCGTACCGCGGTTCGCTCACGCGGTAGGATACGAGCCCCGCCTCCGCCGTGGCGCCCATGATGCCCCCGTAGCCGGGGAGGAGCTTGGCGTCCGTGCCCGCGCTGTCGGCAAAACAGTTCGCCATGGAGCGCGTGCGGTGGCGGAACCCCGCCACGCCGTTGGTGCCGTCGCGCCCCGATTCATAGAGCACGCGGCTCTTCAGACACGCGTTTTTATATGGTTTCTCGATGACGACCTCCTGAATCTTGGAAGTCACGGAAAAGTTGTTGGAGTAATTCGCGAACGCGTACACGAGCGCGCGGCGGCTCCCCTCGTAGATACTCAGGGGGAAGGTGCCCACATTGCCGTTGAGATCGGCGGGCGTGCCGAGAACGCGCGTCCAATCGCGGGCGCGCCCGCCCGTCACTTTTTCGGTATAGAAAATGCCGCAGCTCACGATCTCGCCGTCCTCGTCGAACGTCGCCCTTGCGACGAGGTTCCCCTGTTCGTCCTCCCCGACGGAGATCCCGACGGGCGCGCTGATGAACACGGAGCGGTTTTTGAGGTATTTATCGAGGAAGAGGTCGACGTCGGCGAGCGAGTGCGTGCCGATGAGCCCGTTTCCGTGCGCCGAATAGAGGAAAGCCTTGTCGATCTTGGGATCGAGGAGCTGAAAGGTATCGTACACGCGGTCGTAATCGTGCTTGGTATCGTTGACCGCCGAAAGGAGCAGAACGGGGCATTTGACATAGGGCGCATAGCTCTGCGAATCGACGCCCGCGATAAAGCGGTGGCGCTCTTCGTCGAACACGCGCTGTTCGCCCGCGAACTTTTCCAAGCCGCGGTACGCCCACCAACCCGCCGCGCAGACGGTGATGAGGCACCCGAGCGGAACGTAGGGCGCGATCTTGAAGAGCACTTCGCCGCCCGAGCGCAGCCCGACCGCGCCGAACCGCGTGACCTCCCCGCGCGAGGCGAGGAATTTTGCGGCGTACCGCGCGACCGCCGCCCACTCGTACCAACATGTTTCGCGGGCGGTCGGCTCGGCGTATTCGAGGTGCCGCCCCGCGCGCACGAAGTTGGCGTAGTCCACCTCGGGCGGGTACTGCGTACAGCGGTCGGTGCCGTTATCGCCGCAGTAATCCACGCTCAGAACGCCGTAGCCGCGCGCCACAAAGCGGCGAACGAACGCCTCGTCGAACGGATGCCCCGCCTCGTACAGCACGAGCACGACGGGAAAGCGCGCCTCCCCCTCGGGAAAGGCGTACTGCGCGTAAATTTTTACCCGCGTCTGCCCGATCGCCCTTCCGTAAAAGACGATATCCTGAAAGACCGCGCCCTCCCGCTTTTCCTCGGAGAGCACATGCTCATCGAGGGGCAGGGAGTCGTCGAAGTCCTTCCACAGGGTCACGGGGGTCAAAAACGTACTCACCAAAAACTACCTCACTCCGCATAGATTTGCGAACCGTGCCGCTCGGTTGCCTTTTTTACCGAGAGTTTGCGGTCGATCCGATGTTTGAGTTCCTCCACATGGGAGATGATGCCGATGGAAAAATGTTCGCCCTTGAGCTTTTCGAGGGAGTCCATCACGACGTCCACAAGATGCTCGTCCAACGTGCCGAACCCTTCGTCGAGGAAGAAAAACTCGATCGGGCGGAGGGATTTGCGGCAGATCTCGGCGCTGAGCGCAAGAGCGAGCGAGAGCGAGACGAGGAACGTCTCCCCGCCCGAGAGCGTATATACCCCGCGGAGCAGACCGCCGTTGAAGTTATCGCCGACGTAAAAGCCCTTGTCGTAACGCAGGGAATAGCGGCCGTCCGTGAGCGAAAGGAGCTGACGCGTGGCGTTCGCCGCCACCGTCTGCAGATATTCCTCCGCCGCGAATTCCATAAATTTATTGCCCTCGAGGAGCTTTCTCAACCGCTCGTAGAGCTGCGCGCGCTTTTCTTTTTCCGCGCGCTCCTTTTCGAGCGACTGTTTTTCTTTCAGTCCCGCCTGCATGCGGACGAGCTCCTGCCGTTTGACGGCGAGCGACTGCGCGCACGCCCTTGCGTTCTGCTCCGCCTCTGCAAGCCGCTGCGCGAGCGCCGCATACGCCTCGTCCGTTGCGGCGGAAAGGTCCTCCGCGCTGAGTTCGCGCAGCTTCGCCCTCGTCGCCGCCCAAAGTTCCTTATAGCTCTCGACGCGGGCGCGCGCCGCCGCGGGATCGCCGTACTTTGCGGAGAGCGCAGCCGCCTCCTCCGCACGTTCGAACCCGCCCGAGGCGAGCGCCTCCGAAAGGCGCTTCTTCGCGCCCTCTTCCGCCTCGCGCGCCGACGCGTCCTCCGACGCCGCCTTCGCGTGCAGAGCGCGGGCGTCGGCAAGCGCGCTCTGCGCCCGCTCCTTTTCCTTGGCGCGGCGCGCGCGCTCCGCGCGCATGGCGCTGAGTTTTTCTTCGAGCGCCGCGGGCGGTTCCCCTTCCGCCTGTACCGCGCCGCTCAGGCGTTCGACGCGCGCCTTCGTCTCCTCAAAGTCGGCGCCGAGGGTGCGCAGCGATTCCAAATGCAGATCGTACCGCCCCTTCGCCTTTTCGAGCGCAAGTTTGTTTTTCTCCACTTCCGCACGCGCGCGCTGCCGCGCCTCGAACTGCGCGCGCAAGCCGTCGAGATCGGGGCGTTCCCCCGCGGCGAGCGCGGCGTATTTTGCGATGAGCGGGCGGCTGTCCGCGCCGATGACGGGATATGTTTCCGTCAGATGTTCAAGTTCGGCGGAGAACTGCGCGTACTCGCCCTTGAAGAGCGACTTTGCATGCGTTTCCAAAAAGCCGACGAAATCCTCCGTGCCGAGCGCCTCCGCCGCGGCATTCAGCTTTGCGCGCTCCTCCTCGTAGGAGAAATCGCGGAAGGCGGCGCGCTCCGCGGCGAGCGATCGTTCCGTCTTTGCAAGATGCGCCTTTGCCCTTGCGAGCTCGTCCGCCGCCACCTGCTGACTCTTCGCCTGCGCGATGCGGTCGGCAAGGGCGCGCTCCGCCTCCTCGGCTTTGGCTGCGTCCCACGCGCAGGCGGCGCGCTCCGCCTCCTCCGCCGCCTTCACCCGCGTTGCAGACGCCACAAGCGCCTTGCTCCGCTCGGCGGCGCGCAAACCGCAGGACTTGACTTCCTCCGCGGCTTTGACGACCGCAGCCGCCGCGACGAGGCGGTCGAGCTCGCCGTTGAGCGTTTTCATCTCCTCGCGCCGCGCCTCCAATTTCTGCATTTCGGCGGCGACGCGCTCCCTGTCCTTGCGGCGGCGCACCTGTTCGCGCAGGGTCTCCGCCTCCTTGCGGAGCGCGGCGAGCGCCTCTTCCAACTGTTTTTCCTGTGCGGCGAGCGCCTGCGTCTCCTTTTCGAGCGCCTCCGCCGACTGCTTGCTGATATCGGCGTACTGTTCGAGACGGGCGTTCGTCACTTCGAGCGCCTGTTTCGCCTCCGCCATGCGCGCGCCCGCGCGCCTGACGAGCCCGTCGCCGTAGCTCTCTAAATCGAAGAGGCGGGAGACGAGCTTGAGCCGGTCGCTCCGCGCCGACTTTACGAACTGCGCAAATTCGCCCTGCGGGAGCGCGATACACTTTTCGAAGTCCTTCTGTTCAAGCCCGATGACGCGCTCCAAAAAGGCGTTGCTGTCGCGCACGCCGTCCGCCGCGACGCGCCTGTTTTCCCCTTCGAGCTCATAGACTTTGGCGGACTGCGCCGCATTCTTGCGCCTGAGTTCGCGCTCGACGCAGAATTTCCGCCGCTTGCCGTCGTAAAAGATCTCAAATTCAAAGCGCACGTCCGCCCTGTCGGCGTTATAGTTGATGACGTCCGCGATGCTGCCCGAGCGGGACCGCGCCACGTTGCCGTACAGCGCGAACCCGATGCAGTCCAAAATGGTGCTCTTGCCCGAGCCCGTATCCCCGAAGATGCCGAAGATGCCGAATTCCAAAAGTTTTTCGAAGTCGATCTCGGCGCGCTCGGAGAACGAATTGATGCCGCAAAAAGAGAGATAGGTCGGTTTCATGCGCCCTCCGCAAGAAGCTGTAAAAACGCCTCTTTGAGCTCGTCGGACGGCGCCTCGCCGTATACCGACTTATAGTATTCCACGAACAGCTCCTCGGAAGAGAGCGAGCTGCGCACGATCTCGGGCGCGCCCTCCGCCGCCTGCGTGCGCACGATCAGGGAGACGAGCCCCTCGTTCGCCTCGCGGAGCGACATCGTCTCCCGCGAAGTGAGCGGCGCGGTCAGGTGCAGGGTGAGCTCGACGAACGCGCCTTCGTACCGCTGCAAAAGCATGAGCGCCTGTTCCACGCCCGCCGCCTCGAGGCGGACGAGTTTTTTCCCCGCCGTGAGAGGGATCTCCCTCACGAAACAGACCTTGTCCCCCTCCGTTTTCAAAAGCGCCGCGCTCTTGGGGATGTTCGCTTCGTCGAAGGAATATTGCAGGAGCGAGCCGCTATAATACACGTTGCCGCGCAGGCGTTGGCGCTTGTGCAGATGCCCGAGCGCCGTGAACGCGTCGTCGGGAAAGCAGTCGAGGGGCACGACGCGCGCGCCACCGAGCTCGATATCGCGCTCGCTCTCGCCCGAAACGCCGCCCGCCGCAAACAGATGCGTCAGAAGGATATACGGCACCCCCGCGGGGCGCGACTGTCCGCCGCGCGCGATCCAACGCGAGACCTTTTCGGGATAGCTCTCGTCCGTCTTTTCCTCTTTGAGGCGCGCCTCGTTGGGATACGGGAGCGCGTTGACGTACAGCCGCTCGCCGCGCTCGTTTTCGAGAAGGATGTGATTTTCGCCCGTCTGCACCGCGTGCACGCCGCGCCCTCCGCCCGCGGGGAGCGGGCGCTTTCCGCCGCCGAAGAGGTAGATCCCCTCCTCTGCGGAAAGCGGCGCCGAAGCCGCGAGCCGCACGCCGTCGTCATGATTGCCGCTGATGAGCACCACGGCGCGCCGTTCGCCCGCAAGGCGTTTGACGGCGCGGAAAAACACCTCCTCCGCCTCCGCGGAGGGCATGAACGTATCAAAGACGTCGCCCGCGACGAGAACGACGTCGATCTGCTCGTCCTCGCAGATGCGGACGAGCTCTTCGAGCGCCTCTGCCTGTTCGGGAAGGCGCTCTCTGTCCATCAGGCGTTTGCCGATGTGCCAATCGGATGTGTGCAGGATGTTCATACAAAAAAGCCGCGGGGAGAAACGCAAAAACAAATTGCCATTCTCCGCCGATTATGATATACTATTATATAACGATATCGGAAAAAATGCAAGCGTTGAATTTGGGTTTGACCAAATTGCGCGCGTGAAAGCAAGCACAAAAGGGAAGGAGGTCGTGGCAAGGTCATGTCGTTTGCCGCATTTTCCAAAGATTTTACCGCGAACATGTTCACGAGCGTGGAAAATCAGTTCATTACAAAATATCTGCCGCAGGCGGACGGCGACGCCGTGCGCGCCTACCTCTACGGGCTGTACGCCTGCCAATGCGCGGGCGAATTCGACGCCGAGACGGCGGCAAAACTCCTGCGCATCCCGCTTGAAAAATTCATCTCCATCTTTGAATTCTGGGAGGAGTGCGATTTGGTGCGCATCCTCTCCCGCTCGCCGCTCATGCTCGAATACCTCCCCGTGAACGCGGCGGTGGGCAAGCCGAAATCGGTGCGCCCCGAAAAATACGCCGCCTTCAACCGCGAGCTTTACAAACTTTTGCAGCGCGCCAAAAAGGACTTCAAGCCCTACGAGATGCAGCGCATCCTCGAATTTTTGGAGAACGAGCCGATGGAACAGCAGGCGTTCCTCCTCGTTGCTGAGTACTGCGTGAAAAAGGACGGCGAAAAGGTCTCCTCCGCGCACATGCTCAACAAGGCGCAAAAGCTCTGCCGCGAGCACAAGTACACTTACGAGCAGGTGGAGGCGGATCTTGCAGACTTCAACGCCCGCGAAAAAGAGCTCACCAAGCTCTACGCCCTCTTGGGGATCTACCGCAAGCCGCAGGAGAGCGACTACGCCTTCCTTGAAAAATGGTCCGCCCGCGGCATGGAAAACGGCGCGGTCGTCGCCTGCGCCGAGGCGCTCAAAAAGGGCTCGCTCTCCACGCTCGATATTCTGATAGAAGAACTCCTCGAAAAGGACATCAGAACGGAGAAAGCCGCGCGCGAATATCTGGCGCGGCGCGAGGCGCTCACCTCCGTCGTGTACAAGGTCGCAAGAAAGCTCGGCGTGAAGGTGCAGAATCCCCGCCCCTACGCCGAAGAGTACGCAGAAAAATGGCTCTCGCGCGGATACGAGGAAGGGAGCCTTCTCCTCGTTGCCGGCGTCGGGATGAAACTCTCCTTCGGATTCGCCGAACTTGACGCTATGCTCATGCAGATGTACGGCGCGGGCATTGTAGACGCGGACAGCGTAAAAGCGTACTGCGCGGCGCGCGAGGGGCAGCTCAAGCTGCTGCAAAAATTACAGTCGGTGTGCGGGGTCATCAAAAAGACGGTCGCCGCGCTCGATATGGTCGCCGCATGGAAGAGTTGGAACATGTCCGACGCGCTCATCATGGAAGCGGCGAAGCGGAGCGCCGGCGCCACCGCGCCCCTTCCCTACATCAACAAACTTCTCTCGGAATGGAAACGCGAAGGGATCGCCGACCCCGCCGCGATCCCCGAACACAAGCCCGCCTCCAAGGAGGCGCAGCCGCGCGACTTCCGCACCAAAGCCGACGTCAACGCAGACGCGCGGAGCGCGCGCGAACGATGGTACGCCCTGCGCCGCAACGCCGCTGTGGAGCGCGCCGACCGCGCGCGAACCGCCGCCGAAAAAGACAAAGATTTTGCCGCCGCGGAGCGCGAACTCAAAAAGAGCGAGATCGACCTTGCAAAGGCGGAAGTGTTTGCGCCCGACACCCTGCCGAAAATCAAAGAACGCATGAAAACGGCGCGCGCGCGGCGCGCCGACGCGCTCGCAAAACTCGGCATGACGGAAGCCGACCTCTCCCCGAAATATGCCTGTCCGAAGTGTTCCGACACGGGATTTTTGCCGGACGGCAAAATGTGCGACTGCTATTCCCCCGAAAGCTGATATAATTCGCAAATTTTACAAAACAGCCCTGTTTTTGCAGAAACAGGGCTGTTTTTATGGATTTATTTCGATTGGAACACAGTATTATGTCTGACATACTACTATGAAACGGTCGATAAATCGCCGTTATTCGTACTCTCCGTAGTCGCGCCGGTCGGACGGAGCGCCCTGCGGGGAAGGCGAAGCGCACTCGCGTGCGCCGCTCCCCCACTTGCCCCGTTTTTCGGGCTTGGGCGCGGAGCGCACTTCGACGAGCACCACGTCGATCCCGATTTTTTTGACGCAGCGGAGCTCGATAAAAAGCTCCGCCTTGCCCCAACGGAACCCCTTTCCGCCCGGGGCGACGATCCCCTGCACCTTCCCCTCCGGATAGGTAAAAACAACGTCGCACACCCTGCCGAGGCGCTTTCCGTCGGCAAGGTTCACGACCTCTTTGCTGTGCAATTCCGAAAAACTCGTTTCCACGCTTTATTGTATGCGGCGGCGCGAAAAAATGTTCCATTCCGAGAAGATTATCGAAATTCCAAGAATCTCGGAGTCCTCCCCCGCGCTTTCCCTTGCGCGATCTTTCCGGATGTGGTATGCTTTTTACGAGGTGAACACATGAAGCTGACAACGGGCGAATTTCTTGCCGCATGCAGAAAGGAAAAAGGCTATACCCAACAGGAAGTTGCCGACAGGCTCGGCGTATCGAACAAGACGGTCTCGAGTTGGGAGACGGGCGCAAGCTCGCCCGACCTCTCCATGCTCCCCCGCCTTGCAGAGCTGTACGGAGTGACGTGCGACGAGATCGTGCGCGGCGAACGCGCTAAAACGCCGCCCGAACCGCCCTGCAGAGAGCCCGACGGCGAGCCGCCGATCGACCCTGCGCGGCACAGAAACGCCGCCTCGATCGGGACGTGGAGCTCCGTTGCGCTGAGCGCCGCCGCCATCGTGATCACGCTGCTCATCGGCTGCGCGGCATTGGAGAGCCTGATCGGGTTTTTCGTGGGCTGCCTCTTTCTCATTTGCGCCGTGCTCGACGTCGTCATCGTCGAAAAGCTCCTCGCCCCGCTCAAAAATCGGCTTCCCGAAGAGTACGACGCCGCCAAGGTCATCCGCCGCATGCGCGGCATTGCGCTGTACGCTGCCGCCGCGGCGTTCGGGTTTATCTTCCCGCACATCTTTGTGCCCGTGCATATGGGTTGGACGGTGGGCGCGGCATTCTTATACGGCGCGATCGGCGCGGTCTGCGCGCTCGCCCTCGCGGCGCTCATCGGATACATCGTCCGCGCGGCGAAAAAGAGCTACCGCACCGACAGGCGCAAATTTGTTTGGACGCTGAAAAACGGCGTCATCCCGTATTGCGTTATCGGTATTCTGTGCGCCGCGGCGATCGCCGTCTGCGCCGCGCTGCCCGCGATCGCACCGCAGCCCATGGTCTCCACTCACACCTATTCCGCAGACAGCTACGCGCAGCTCGTAAATTCCCTGCGGGGCTACGAGGGACCGTTTTTTGAATACGAATATACACTGCACGAGACGACCGAACAACCCTCCACCATCTCGGAGGAGGAGCTGTACGGTCCCATCACCCGCGACGACCTTTGGACGGACTACACATACACGCCCGACGGAGCAAGCTACTTTTTTACCGATTTTCCCGCAGAGTACGCCGAAAGTTACCGGATCGAATATGCGGACGGCGGCGTATACGTCAAAGTGGGCGTTCTCACGATCACTTTGAAGTCGGGCGATATCCTCTCCTTTCCCGTTTTTCATCCGGACTGTCAGGGCGGGCTCGCCGCGCTTTCCTATGATTCGCCGAATATGACGGAGGACGTCCACGAGATCCGCGCCGAATTTTTCCCGCCGCTCTATGAGACGGCGGAAGCAGAGCACACGGCAAACCTTCACTTTGCGCTCTTCGTCGCGAGCGTCGTTGTAAGCGTTCTGCTCCTCGGCGGATATACGATCTTCTACGTCCGCCGCAGGAAGAAGTTCCTACGGCCGCAAGAAACCGAATAAAGACGGCGGCAGGCGCAATCTTGCGCCTGCCGTTCCTTTATGAAATTTCCTTCCGGATCGTTCCGATGGCGTTTTTTTCGAGGCGGGATACCTGCGCCTGCGAGATGCCGACCTCCGCGGAGATCTCCGTCTGCGTCTTTCCCTCGTAATAACGAAGCTGCAGAATGCGGCGTTCGCGGTCGGTGAGGCGCGCGATGGCGTCCTTGAGGGCGACGCGCTCCGTCCAAATTTCCTCGCTCTGCGATTCGTCGAAGAGCTGATCCAAAAGCTGCAGCGTATCGCCCGACTTGTTATACACGGGCTCATAGAGCGAGACGGGGTCGGAGATGGCGTCGAGCGCATAAACGACCTCCCGTTCCTGCACTTTGAGCGCCGCGGCGATCTTCTCGATGGTCGCCTCCTCGTCGCGCTCTTCGATACTCTCGCGCACTTTCAGGATGCGGTACGCGCGGTCGCGGATGGAACGGGAGACGCGCAGGGAGTTCCCGTCGCGCAGGTAGCGCTTGATCTCGCCGAGGATCATGGGTACGGCGTACGTCGAGAATTTGACGTTGAAGCTCAGATCGAACCCGTCGATCGCCTTGATGAGCCCCACGCAGCCCGCCTGAAACACGTCGTCCGCGTTGGCGTTCTTTGCCCAAAAGCGCTTGACGAGCGAGAGCACAAGGCGCATATTGCCCACGATGAACTTATCGCGCGCGGCTTTATCGCCCGCCTTGAGCCGTTGCATGAGCTCCTCGTTCTCCTTGTGAGAAAGTTTGGGCAGTCCCGTCGTGTCCACTCCGCAGATACTCACTTTTTGCAGCATACTCCACCTCCTGTAAAGCCGTATGTACGCGGAATGAGTATGCGGAGCCGCAGCGTTTTTATACGCGAATAGCAATATGCGCCCGCGGGACTGCGTTACACGAGTTTCGAGATCTCCTTTTTCAGTCGTTCGATGATCTTTTTTTCCAACCGCGATATGTAGCTTTGGGAGATGCCGAGCTCGTCGGCGACGTCCTTCTGCGTCATCTCATCCTGCCCGCCGAGACCGAAGCGCATGTACATGATCCTGCGCTCGCGGTCGGGCAGTTTTTTGAGCGCCTCGGCGAGGAGCTCCTTTTCCACGCTCGCCTCCACGCCGCCGTAGACCGTCTCGCTGTCTGTGCCGAGCACGTCGGAAAGGAGCAGCTCGTTGCCCTCGAAATCGGTGTTGAGCGGCTCGTCGAAGGAGACCTCGCTCTTGAGCTTGACGGTGCGCCGCAGGTACATGAGGATCTCGTTCTCGATGCAGCGGGAGGCGTACGTCGCGAGCTTGATATTCTTATCCGAACGGAAGGAGTTGATCGCCTTGATGAGCCCGATGGTACCGATGGAGATGAGATCGTCGCCGTCCACGCCCGTATTTTCAAACTTGCGCGAAATGTACACCACGAGGCGGAGGTTGTGCTCGACGAGCTTTGCCTTGACGTTCTCCGCGTCCTCCCCCGCCTCGAGTTTTGCGATCATTTCCGCCTCTTCCTCGGGGGATAGCGGGAGCGGCAGCGCCTCATTTCCGCACAGATAGTGTACGACGTTCTCTCCGCCCCTTATCTTTTGCAGCCATGACCTGAGTATGGAAAATACGTTCATGAGCGTCCTCCAACAGAGCAGTATGTAATATGACCTGATATCCCTTGCCCACCTCGCCGACCGTGACGTATACGCCGCCGCTGTAGCCTGCGACGCTGATCGTATCGACGCGGAACACGGGGCGCTCGCGCCTTCCGTTGACCGTGCCGACCTCGAGGCGCCCGACCGCGGGCGGCGAAGCGCCGAAGAGCGCAAACACCGCCGCCGCGGAGATCACGCACACCGGTTCTCCGCGAAAGGTGAGTCGGTTCCCGCTGTCGGCAAACCCCGTCCACGAGACGCGTTTTTCCCCGACGGCGAGCGTGCACGGAAGAATATTTTGCTGTACTTTTTTATAGCGGTAGAGCGCGCGGGCGCCCGCAAGGACAACGCAAAGGAAGATCCCCGCCGCGGAAAAGACGAGCGCAACGGGCGCGCGCTCCACATAAAACGCAGTCCCGTCAACGGTTTCTATCCCGAAAAAGGAATATACCGCCGTGAGAAGTCCGCCGAGCGCGAACGTGAGCGCGAAAAACGCGGCTGTTGCCGCCGTGCACTTTTTCCACCCGCCCGAAGCCGCGGCAAGGCAGATGAGCACCCCGCCGAGCGCCTTTACGGCATACGCCGCCCATACGGGGAGCGCGAGAACGGGAAAGACGACCGCCTCCGCGCCGCCGAGCGCCGCCGCGAGAAACAGCCTCCAAACGCGCACGCGTGAGCGGGCGCATTTGAGCGCAAGGTACACGAGCAGCCCGTCCAAAAGCGCGTTTTCCGCAAAGGCATATTCCCAATAAACGACCATATCCCTCCGCCTCGTACCTGCCATTATAAGCCCATATCGCGCGCGAAGGATGCGGAACTTTGGCGAGCCCCGTCGAAGAACGTCGCCTCGGTCGTACGCGTAAAATCACAAAATCCCCCCTTGCCAAGCCATACAAGATGTGGTATAATCATTTCAGAAGACGCACAATTTGGAGGAAAAAAGATGGATGTATCCAACGCGTCGCGCTTTTTGCAGAGCTATAACCGCATCGAGGCGCAGCTCAAGCTCCTGTATAACGCAAAGGCGACGGCGAACTTTACCGACCTTGTAAAGCGGTGTTCCGACCTCGACATCACCGTGCGGCGGTATTCGAGCGAGCTCATCGACTACGGAAAACTCAGAAACGCCATCGTGCACCGCACCGCCGGCTCGTCGGTCGAAACGGTGATCGCCGTGCCGTGCGACGAAGTCGTTACGACCATCGAGTTCATCGAGGCGATGCTCTGCCGCCCGCCCCGCCTCATCGACGCCATCAAGATCAAGAAGATCGCCTCGGTGTTCGCCGATAAGCCCGTGCTCTCCGCCGTGGAGGCGTTCCGCGAAAATTGGCAAAAGACGCTCATCGTATACGACCACGGCACGATGGTGGGCGTGATCAACTCCTACGGGCTGTATTCCGAGATCGAAATGCGCGTGAAGGCGGGCGACGATCTGAACGCCTTCTTTACAAAAACGCCCTGCCGCGACGTCATGCACGAATCGGAGATGGAAAAATACTGCATCATGAGCCAAGACGCAACGGTATTCGAAGTGTTCGTCGCCTTTGAAACACGGAAAAATCTTTTGGCGGTCATCGTGACCGAACACGGGGTGTTCGGGGAAAAGGCGCTCTCCATCGTGACCCCGTCAGACTTCCCCCGCATCAACCGGTTCCTTGAAAATTACAACGCCAAGCCGTTCTGATTTGCCTTCGGGCAATTTTTCCCGCGATTTGACGATACGACAAACAGTTACAAAAATTTAAATTTTTTTTCAGCAAAAGTATTGACAAGTGAAAATTATGGGCTATAATGTAGG
>DBGBVX010000003.1:0-9410 GCA_048370055.1 Candidatus Gallimonas sp.
ATTTCTCCGCGTATCCTCTCAGAATAATTATATTATAATTCCAAATTGGAATTATGTCAAGTCTTTTTCATGTTATTATTCTGAAAACGAATTATTCGGGTGGAACTTTGAAACTGCGGAACGGACATTACGGCGACAGCAACGTCATCGGAAAAAATGTGGAGCGGCTGAGGAAAGCGCGCGGATACAAGCAAAAGGACTTTATCGCCCGCCTTCAGACTGCGGGGCTCGACATCAACCCGACAAGCTACTCCAAACTTGAGGGGCAGCTGCGCGCCGCGACCGACAGAGAGGTATACGCCATCGCCAAGGCACTGCAGGTACCCATGGAAGCGCTCTACGAAAACGCATGAGTCCCGTCCACCTTACGGTATCCGAATTACAGACTGATAACTCCCGTGCAGAGAAAACGCGCCGCGGACAAAATGTCCGCGGCGCGCGTTTTTCATGGTTTTTGTACTACTCTTTTTTCTGTTCCTGTTCGGGCTCGTTCACGGAAGGCTCCTGCACGGCGTTTCCCTGCGCCGCGGCGGCGAGCGCCTTCTTTTTGCGGTGTTTTTTCCCTACGCCCAAGACCGTTGTGAGCTTCTTGCCCAAAAGGACGTTCAGCGCGACGAAGATGAGCGTGTAGATGGCGACGGCGACCGCCTGCCATTCGGGCGTGACCGTGAGTCCGAAGAAGTGGATCTGATACCCGAACGTATCGGTGATCTGTGTGATGAAGGACGGGTCGGCGACGATATTGCTCGTCTCCACATACTCCATCAGCAGCTTGAGGGGCGTATCCATGAAGGAGAACCGGAAGAGCGCGCACCCGAACGTTCCCGGGATAAACGCGCAGATGTTCTGCACCCATGTGGGCAGCATGCCGAGCGGCATGTACGCGCCGATCAGAAATCCCATGCCCGTGGAGATGACGGCGATCAGGCTAGAGAGCGACGCCTGCGTTTTGAAGAAGGAGCAGAGGAAGATCGTCATGAGCGTGGAGTTGACGCTCATATACAGCAGGACGACGACCATCAGCAGCAGATCGACCGCGTCGTAGACGAACTCGCTCATTGCCGCAAAGTAGATAAAGCAGACGATCTCGAAGATAAAGCAGATGAGCGCCGTGACGATGAAGTTGAAGAGGAAATAGCTCCCGATGAGCATATTGCGCGGGATGGGCGCGGAGGCAAAGTCGCGGTTGACCCCCTTCTGCTTATCGTCCACGATGACGTTGTTCGTCTGCAAAGCGACCGTGATCGTGGAGAGCGCCGTGATACCCGAGAGCATCCACGCGTCCACCACCGTGCCGATATAATTTTCAAGTTCGGGGTGATCGGAGAGCTTGATGGGCGTATCGAGCGAAAGGAGGGTGTTTTCCACCGTCATCATCTCCATCGAACGAAGGAAAAAGATGTACACGACAAAGATGATGATGGGTACGAGGAGCGTATACAGCACCTGAATCTTATTCTTGAAAAAGACGATGAAATGACGGCGCACGAGTTGGAAAAATACGGAAGATCCCGCGCCCTTAGTTTTCGCTGCCATGGCTGCCCTCCGCATGCTGAATATTCCTGCCCGTCACGTTCAGGAACACGTCGTCCATCGAGCCTTTCACGATCTCGATATCCTTGGTGTATTCGTCAAAATCCGTCAAAAGCCGCTTTGCCGCCGCGCTGCCGCCGATGACGATGCGGTACGCCTTTTTTTCGTGGTCGTACGCAAACGTATAGCCGAGTTTGCCGAGCGCGACCTCGAAGGCGCGGTCGGGGCGCATGTGCGAAATGAGGTAATCGCTCGAATAGCGGTTTTTCAGCTCGTGCGGCGTTCCCTCGGCGATGATACTGCCCTTATCCATGATGACGACGTACCCCGCAAGTTCCGCCTCTTCGAGATAGTGCGTGGTCAGAAACACCGTCATGCCCGTTTCGACGCGCACGCGGTCGATGAGCGACCACACCGTAAGGCGCGTTTTGGGGTCGAGCCCCGTCGTCGGTTCGTCAAGGATGAGCAGGCGCGGACGATGCACCATGGCGCGGGCGATATCCACGCGCCGCTGCTGCCCGCCCGAAAGATTTTTGATGGGGCGCTTTAAGATGGGTTCCAACGAGAGAAGCTGAATGATCTCGTCGACGTTGCGCCTGCGCTCCGCGCGCGAAAGTCCGTAGAAGGAGGAGCGCACGTCGAGGTTTTCCTTCACGGTGAGGTCGCGGTCGAGAACGCTCGTCTGAAAGACGATGCCGATATCTTTTTTGATGGCGTTGAAATCCTCGTCGAGATCGTGCTCGTTTACAAAAATTTTGCCCGCGTCCTTCTTGAGGATGGAGCAAATAATGTTGATGGTCGTACTCTTTCCCGCGCCGTTGACGCCGAGGAAGGCGAACAGGGAACCCTTCTTGACCTTGAAGGAGATATCCTTGACCGCCTGTACGTCGCCGTACGATTTGGAAAGATGATCGACCGTGACCGAATATTCCATAAATACTTCCTGTTTTCGGTTTATTTTTCGCCGCCTGCGCCGCGCTCTTCCGATCCCGAACGGGGATCGTCCGCGGACGGCGGCGGCACGTTGCGCGCGGCGGTCCCCCACCCCTTGGGTTTGGAGCAGGCGCCCGCCATCAGCGTGATGCCGTACAGCACGAGAAAGGCGGGAAAGCCGAATACCGTTCCCGTAAGTTCCCGCCGTTTCTTTGCGCCGAGTTTTTTATAGTCCGTGAGCGCAAGGATGAGCCCCTGAATGTAGCCGAAGAGGATAAAGAGCCCCACCGCGATGCCCGCCGCGGCAAAGATCGTGTTCCATAGCGAGAGGCGGTAGAACTCCGCCGAAAAGAGCGTGAGCTCCATGCCGCCGTAGCCGGCAAACCCGAGGAATATAAAGTGGTAGATATAGTAGAGCGGGAGCCACACGCCGAGCAGCACGTTGAGAAGGCTAAGCGAGAAGAGGAAGTACACTTCGAGGAAGGAAAGATCGCCCGTCTTGAAGAAATGCTTCCACAGATTGCCCGCGTTTGCCTTAAAGAGGTTGGTCGCGCCGCTGCCCATGCGCTTGTTGCGGTTGAGCGTATCGCGCCAAGAGGAAGGCATATCCTCGTAGACGACCGCGTCCTCCACAAAGTGCCCCTTGTGCCCGTCGAACATGCGCTTCATGTTGAATTCGGCGTCGTCGCACATCGTCTCGCAGTCGTAGCCGCCCGTCTCTTTGAGCATGCGCACGCTCATCATGGCGCCGCTGCCGTTGACGTGCGCCGCAAGGTGCAGCCTCTCGCGCACGCGGCTGCCGAAGCGGGAATCGAATGCATACAGCATAGCGCTCGCCTTGGTATAAAAGTTCTGCATGCCGTTGAGCGCGCCCTCGTACGGGCGGGCAAAGTCCACCCCCGCCTGATAGGCGTCGTTCATCAGCGAGGAAAACTCCGCGTTGATGCGGTTATCGGCGTCGAGATGCACGATCATATCGTACGCCGCTTCCCCTTCGAGAGAAATGATCTCCTGTACGCCGTGTTTGAGCGGATAGAGCGCCATGCGATGCGCGGGGTCGGGATCGTTCAGAACGAGCACCTTCGCCCCCGCCCTGCGGGCAAGTTCCGCGGTATCATCCGTACAGTTGTGGGCGACGACGTACACGTCGTACAGCTCTTTGGGATAGTCCTGATTTTCAAGCGCCGCCTTCACCGTGCCGTAAATGACGTCCGCCTCGTTGTGCGCCGGAATGAGATAGGCGATGCGCCCCCTCTTTTCGCTCTTGGGAAAGCGTTTTTTGGGCAGAAACCCGAGAAGGATATACAGCACCTGTATCACGATGGGAATGGCGATGACGATGAGCACCACATAGTTGATGATGCTCAGCACGCGGTAGAGATATTCATACCACATAAAGAACTTTCCTTCGCCGCTTACAGCGCGGCAAATCCGTATTTTTCCGCCAAACGGTCGTATTTTTCGTATACGTCGTCAAATTCGTGGATCTTCATGAGCTTGTGCACGCGTTCGACTTCCGTCGGCTTTACGACGCGCTGCACGAACACGGGTCCGTACCACTGAAAGAACCCGACGAAATGCTTGATGACGGTATTCTTTCTGATCCGCCGCTGTTCGTTGAAACGGCGCGGGAGCTCTTTTTTCGTCTTGCATAAAAACGCGATCGCCGTCTGATCGGGAAAATTCATCTTCTTGGTGCGGACGCGGTCGCGCAAACGTTCGAACAGCCCCGTTTCGCGGATCATCTTCAGATTGAGGAGCAGCACGCCCGCATTGCAGTAGAAGGGCTTCCAAAAATAGAAGGGGCGGAGCATTTTGTACCATACTTCATACGCCGCGCCCACTTCGTGGCCCTCGATATCCTGTTTCCAAAGCTCGTTTGCCGAGTCGCAGAACATCGTGTCGGTATCGACGTAGATGAGTTTGTCGGGTATATCGTACAGATCGAGCAGGAGGCGGATGAGCGTATACGGCGAAAAAGACGTATTTTCGTTTACCCCCCCCCGCAAACGACGCTGATACTCCTCCGTCATGTCGACGACCGCGGCGCGGCTCTCGGGGTTCTTTTCGCGGAGCACGTCCTCAACGATGGCGCGCTGCTCCTCCGTAAACGCCGTCCAACGGGGATCTTTTTCGGTGAGCGTCATGGTGGCGATATGCACCGTGACGGGTTCCTCCGTATGTTTGACGAGCGACAGCACCGAAAGCAGCACCTGCGGAAAATATCTGTCGTTACAGCAGTAACAAATGTGTATCATCTTTCCACGACCGACCCTGTTTTGTTCTGTTCAGAAAATAGTAACTTTTGTCCATTATACTCTATCGACGCGGGCGTGTCAATATTTTGTCAACAGAAAGTATGACAGGACTTGAAGAAAATACGTTCGAGCTCCGCCTCCGTGGGTTCGTAAGCGGATCTTTTGATGTTTTTATTTTGCGCCGAACGGCGGGCAAACTCCCGCAGTTCCGCCTCGGGCAGATCTTCGCGGGCGCCGAGAAGATCGTCGAGCGCGGCGCACACGCCCTCGAGCGTATCGCCGCAGGCGGAAAGGATCTCTTCGAGCGCAGGCACGCCCTTTTCGCGGCACAGCCGCAGCGTTTCGCCGAGCAGCAGTCCGTTCGCCCTGCCGTGATCGATATTGTGGAAATAGGTGAGGCAGTACCCCATGCCGTGCACCGCCGTCGTCCCCGACTGCGCGATGGTCATGCCCGCGAGCGCGGAGGCGTAGAGGAGCGCGTCGCGCTCTTCGTCCGTCGTCTCCCCTTTCGTCTTGGGCAGGAGCGGATACAAAATGCGCAGGCTCTCCTTGGCGAGCATATCGCTCATGGGCGTGGCGTTGCGGGAGAGCATGCCCTCCACGGCGTGCGAGAATGCGTCCATGGCGGTGTTGACCGCGGACATGGTAGGCAGATATTTCATGTACTTGCCGTCGAGAAAGGCAACGCGCGGGAACATGGCGGGACTTGTGATGCTCGTCTTGGTCTCCTTGAAATCGTTGGTGAGGATGGCGTAGGGCGTGACCTCGCTGCCCGTCCCCGCCGTGGTGGGAACGTGCGCCATGGGGAGCGCTTTTGCCTCGTAGCCGCCGGCGAAGATCTCTTCGTCGCTGCGTTCCTGCACGCAGAGCGTGGCGATCGCCTTCGCCGCGTCCATGGGCGATCCACCGCCCACCGCGACGATGAAATCCGCCCCCGCGCTCACGAGCAGCGCGACCCCCTCCCGCACGCAGGCGATCGTGGGATTGGGCGTTACGCGGTCGTAGACCGTCGCGCGCTGTCCGTTGCTTTCGAGCGCGGTCAGAACGTCGTCGAGCGCGCCGTTTTTTGCGGAGGACTTCCCCGTGACGATAAGCGCATGCGTTCCGAGCGCTTTAAGCTGCGCGTCCTCGTTCACCACGCAGTCTCGCCCGCAGACGATCTTCGTGGGCATAAAATAGTTAAATTTCAGCATTTCCGCCCTCCCCTTCCCCGCGGTATACGGCGACCGCGCGGCATATCTTCATCCCCTTTTCGGAGAAGTTTTTCTCGTATTCCGTGACGATGTTCTCCGCCGCCCACGCGCTCGCATGCAGATCGTACGTCACGTCTCTGACCTCGAACCCGTTTTTGCGGAACTTGCGCAGCGAATAATCGAAAAAGGGCGCGCTGTCCGTCTTTTGCACGATCTCGCCGCCTTTGGCAAGGAGTGTTTTGTAGATGGCGAGGAACCTGTCGCTCGTCAGCCGCTGTTTTTCGCGCCCCGCCTCTGGCAGCGGCGTGGAAAAATTGAGATAGATGCGCCCCACGCTGTGCGGCGGGATATAACACTGCAAAATTTCGGCGGGGATATTCAGAAAGCGCACGTTGGGGATATTCTCCCGTATGATGCGCTCCATCGCCGTGAGCACGACGTTGGTGCAGAGCTCCACCGCAATATAGTTCTTTTCGGGCGCGCGGCGGGCAAGCTCCGCGATGAAGCCGCCGTTCCCGCAGCCCACTTCCAACTCCACGGGGCGATCGCTTCCGAACGCCGCCCCGTAATCGACGGGCGCGCGGAACGTTTCCGCCGCCTCTTTGAGGTTGCGGCAGGGCTTCCCGCGGGCGAGCAATATCTGCCCGCACGCCTCCATGCGGGGCTCCAAATTGCGTTTTCTGCGCATGCGCATAGGCTTACTTGCTCCCCGTGGAACCAAATCCGCCCGCGCCGCGCACCGTCTCGGAGAGCTCCTCCGCCTCGGTAAACACCGCCGTGTAATAGGGTGCGATCACAAGCTGCGCGATGCGGTCTCCGCTCTCCACGCTGCGCGTTTCGCGCCCGTGATTGTGAAGGGCGACCATCACTTCGCCGCGGTAATCGCAGTCGATAACCCCCACCTTGTTGGCGGGCGCGAGATCCTGCTTGCAGGCAAGCCCGCTGCGGGCATAGACGAGTCCCACCGTTCCCGCAGGCAGCTCGACGGCGATGCCCGTGTGCACGAACGCCGTTTCGCCCGGACCGATACAGACGGGCTCTGCGGCATACAGATCGGCGCCCGCCGCGTATTCCGAACCGTAGGCGGGCAGTTTTGCATATTCGCTGAGTTTTTTTACGTTGACGTTCATATGTATCCTTTCAGTAAACAGTTTGTTTTTTCATGCGGTGCGCCACAGGCGCACCGATCGGGAAATCGATCTTTTCCTTTCGCAGGTTATGAAAATATCCCTTTTCGCGCGCGGATCTCCTTTACCGTAAAACCTGCCGATGTAACGCAGGCGGAGAGCGCCTCGTCGGGAAGCGTCGTTTCCACAAAAATAATGCCCTTTTTGAAATTTGCCTTTGCGCCCGCCACACCGTCCAAAAGGCACAGCTTCCGCTCGGCGCGCTCGGCGCACCGTTTGCAGCACATTCCCTCTACTTCGATCACGCGTTTCATGCCCTGATTATACCATGCCGCGGAAGAAAAATCAATCCTTATTCCGTTATATTCCGCTGCAAGGGGCACAAAAACACGGGCAGATACGCCAAAAAACGCATTGCGGCTGCATTTTGTTGACAAACCGCGCGGGCGCGCGTATAATATCGTTCGATCAAAAAAGAGCGAGGCTTTTATATGCGCGTACTTGCAATCAACGATATATCCTGCGTCGGGAAATGCTCCCTCACCGTGGCGCTTCCCGTCATCTCGGCGTGCGGCGTGACCTGCGATATCCTCCCCACCGCCCTTCTCTCCACCCACACAGGCGGGTTTACGGGCTATACCTTCCTGAACCTCGACGACGAGATGAAGAAGATCGCCGACCATTGGGAGAGCCTGCATCTCAAATACGATCTCATTTACAGCGGTTACCTCGGCAGCCGCGCGCAGATCGACTTTGTAAAGAACGTCAAGCGCCGTTTCCTCAAAAAGGGGGGCGTGTTCGTCGTCGATCCCGTCCTCGGCGACAATTTCACGTTCTACAAGGGATTCGATCAGGCGTTCGCAGACGAAATGCTCTCTTTGTGCCGCGAGGCGGACTATATCCTCCCCAACGAAACGGAGAGCTACCTCCTCACGGGCACGAAAGAATTCTCCGCCGCGCTCGAAAAACTTGCAAAGGTCTGTCCTCATCCCGTGATCACCGGCGCAAAGACGGCGGACGGCTACTACATCTACTATAAAGACGACGAAGGCGAACGCCGCATGCCCATCCCCCATGTGGAAGGCTCCTTCCACGGCTCGGGCGATGTGTTCGCCTCCGCCTTCTGCGGATGTCTGATGCGCGGGCTCTCCCTCGAACGGGCGCTCGCCGTATCGGCAAACTTCTGCTATCATGCGATCCTGCGCACCGAAAAAGAAGTGCCCGACCGCAAATACGGGCTCAATTATGAGCGGGAGATCTTCAGTTTCTTAAAAGAACTCGAGGCAAACGTATGACCGGTCTTGTGCGCGATGTATACAAAACGGCGGCGGCCTATTTCGACGGCGACGCGCGCCGCATCCAACATTTTACAAAAGTCCTACAATTTTCAACGCTCATCGCCGGGGGAGAGGGTCTCTCACCCGAAGCGGAGGAGACGCTGCAGCTCGCCGCGATCCTGCATGATATCGGGATTCCCGAAAGCGAGAAAAAGTACGGCAGCGCGATCGGCGTATATCAGCAGATCGAGGGCGTTCCCGTGGCGAAAGAGATCCTCGGCGCGCACGGCATTCCGGAAGATCGGATCGCCGCCGTCTGCGAAATGATCTCGCTCCACCACTCCTATTCCAAGATCGGCGAAAACCTGCTCCTGCGCATCCTCGTGGAGGCGGATATGCTCGTGAACGCCTTCGAAGAGGAAGTGCCGAAGGAGGGCGTCGCGGCGTTCGTCAAAAATATCGCCCGCACACAGACGGGCAGGGAAC
Organism: Candidatus Gallimonas sp.; assembly: GCA_048370055.1. Lineage (GTDB taxonomy): Bacteria > Bacillota > Clostridia > Christensenellales > Borkfalkiaceae > Gallimonas. Next base: position 8,808 of record DBGBVX010000003.1, read on the forward strand.
TCTTCTCGATCATCTATAAGGTATAAATTCCCTCCCTTCGACTGCGGTGCAACAGTTGCAATTTGAAAAAATACGTGCTATACTATTACCGACACCTGCGGTGTACGGAACGCAAACATTGCGGAATCCACAAAGATGTTACGGGAGCGCAAGTCGGCTCGGCTAGGCAAGGTCTGTTTTTACGGAAAGTCTGAGGCCCCGCCGCAGCGCACCCACCTGCGAGAAGCGGGTTCACCCTTCTTTGCGTTGCGGCACAGGCGGATGTCCTTATTTTTTTGAATTATCCCGCGCAAAATTTTTTTGAAAATGCAAAATTTTTTGCATTTTCAGCGCGAAAAAAGGTTGCAAAGCAGCCCGTTCTATGCTATAATCACAAAGCATTGCAAGACGGCCTTGTGGTCAAGCGGTTAAGACGGCGCCCTCTCACGGCGCAATCCCGGGTTCGATTCCCGGCAAGGTCACCAACACAGAACTAATCCGAACCTCGGATTAGTTCTTTTTTTGCGTGGTGAATTATACTATTAAGTGCAACAGATGAGGGAGAAAAAAAGTAGTTCATACAAATCTGTGGTAAAATAGAGTTGCGAAACCAATTTACGTCAA
>DBGBVX010000004.1:0-1360 GCA_048370055.1 Candidatus Gallimonas sp.
ATGACGATGTATCCCAAGGCAGCGCCGCCGCCGTACATACTGGCCGCCGTTTCAAAGCCGGAGTAGTCGCCTGTCTGGATGCTTGCGGCAATGCCGGGCATGGCAAGGGACGCGCCGATGAGCAGTACAAGGCACGCCGCCACGGCAGAAGCCATGGTGATCGTATTGCGCCGCAGCCGTTTTTCCCGCTCAATTTGGGCGATGCGCCGCTTCGTCTCCGCGACGCGCTCCTCATGACTCCGCATTTGTGATTCCCTCCCGTTCCAGCAGCCTTCGCAGGCTTTCTTTTCCGCGATACACCATGTTGGTGATCTGTTTTACCGTTTTCCCCGTGACCTCCGCCGCCTGTGCGTAGCTCATATCCTCGAAATAGGTGAGGTACAAAACCTCCCGGTAGTCCGGGTTCATTTCATCCATGCAGAAGTGCAGGATGCGGTTTCGCTCCTCCGTCCGTATGACCTCCTCCGCCAGCAGCCGTCCGTCCGGCTCACCGGTCAGCGCATCGAGGCTGAATAGCGGTTTTCGCTTGCTCTTGTGGCGCAGTGCCATGTGCCGCGCCGCCTTATAGAGATACGCCTTGAAGCCGCCGTCCCGTACTTTTGGCTTTTTCGTGAACAGATAGGCGAAAACATCCAGCATCAGCTCCTCCGCCTCGTGAACGTCGTGCAGATAGCCGTCGATATACAGGGTCAGGGGGTCGCCGTATTTTTTCATCAGGGCATTAAGCCCTTCGTCGTCACCGCTCAGATATTGGCGGTACAAGCTCTCGTCGCAAGTCATAGCGTTCACTTCCTTTTTGCGGATGCTTCCAATTCCAATGCGGAGGGGATTCGTCAGGTGCTTGTCCTGCCGGAATCGCGGTGCTGCCCCTTGAAGCGCGGGTCGGAGGGCTTTTCCGCGTTTTCCGGGATCGCCCATGAGCGCCCGAACCGGGACGCGCCGGGGATCCGCCCCTCGGCGCAATATTGGTTGACCCGCCGCTCCGACACGCCCCAACGGTAAGACGCCTCCCGAATGGAGATATAGCCCTTGATCCCGTTCATACCGCACCTCCGCATGGATAATACTCAACACGATACATTATATACGAATATCCGAAGAAACACAAGACATCCGGCGAAGTGTTCAGAGAAAAGTTACGGATAGGAGCGACATTTTTTGAAAAAGTCCTCCGAAACTGGCCAAAACGCCCCTTTCGGATTGTAGTATGGGTAGAGGGGAAAACGGGGGTACGAACGGGGTCAAGAAAGCGGCAAGCAATGCAAAGCGGTACCCACTTTGCAAAAACAGGCGGATTCCGTTTACACGGAGCCCGCCTGTTTCATGCTTGTTGGGGCGCTGCCCCAATCCCCGCAGAACA
>DBGBVX010000005.1:0-60695 GCA_048370055.1 Candidatus Gallimonas sp.
ATGGAGGTGCGCACCAACACCGAAAAGTGCCGCGAGAGCCGCAAGATGACCCTCGAGCTCCTCCTCTCCAAGCACAAGAAAAAGTGCCTCTCCTGCGAGCGCAACCACAACTGCGAGCTGCAGAAGCTCTCCCTCGGTTACGGCGTGGACGAAGACAGATTTAAGGGCGAGGACTTTGTTCTGCCCATCGATACCTCCGCGCCCTATGTGGTGCGCGACAACGACAAGTGTATCAACTGCATGCGCTGCGTGGCGGCGTGCCGCAAACAGAGCGTGAACGCCATCGGACCCATCGGGCGCGGGTTCAATGTGCACATCGGCAGCGCGTTCGATATGCCCCTGTATGAATCGGTGTGCGTGGGCTGCGGTCAGTGCATCGTCGCCTGCCCCGTGGGCGCGCTCTCGGAGCGCTCCACCATCGACGAAGTGTGGAAGGCGTTTGCCGACCCCACCAAGAAGGTGGTGTTCTTCACGGCGCCCTCCATCCGCGCGACGCTCGGCGAGGCGTTCGATATGCCCATCGGCACCAACGTCGAGGGCAAGATGGTCGCCGCCATCCGCCGCCTCGGCAACTGCGAAGTGTTCAATATGGACGTGACCGCCGACCTCACCATCATGGAGGAGGCGAGCGAGCTCATCAACCGCATCAAGACGGGCAAGCCCATGCCCATGTTCACCTCGTGCTGCCCCGCGTGGATCAAGTTCGTGGAGCAGAAGTACCCCGAGATGATCCCCCACCTCTCCTCGTGCAAGTCGCCTCAGCAGATGTTCGGCGCGCTCCTCAAAACGTATTGGTGCGAAAAACACCACATCCGCCCCGAGGACCTCTTCACCGTATCCGTCATCCCCTGCACGGCGAAAAAGTACGAGTGCCACCGCCCCGAAATGGAGGGCGAGGTCAACGCCGCGATCACCACGCGCGAGCTCGCGCGCATGATCAAGACGGCGGGCATCAAGTTCACGGAACTGCCCGACGAGGAGTTCGACAATCCCTTCGCCACGGCGACGGGCGGCGGCGCGATCTTCGGCGCGACGGGCGGCGTGATGGAGGCGGCGCTGAGAACGGCGGCGCACATGTTGGACGGCAACTTCGAAGTTTTGGACTTCTTCGCGGTGCGCGGCTCCAATCCCATCAAGGAGGCGACCTATCTTGTGGCGGGGCACACCCTGCGCGTGGCGGTCGCTTCGGGGCTCGAAAACGCGGCGATCCTGCTCGAACAGATCAAGTCGGGCGAGAAGCATTACGACTTCGTGGAGATCATGGCGTGCCCGGGCGGCTGCGTCAACGGCGGCGGTCAGCCCACGCTTTCGGACAGCGTGCGCAACTCCACCGAGCTCAAGGAGGCGCGCGCCAAGGCGCTTTACATGAGCGACACGAAGAACGAACTGCGCCGCTCCTCCGGCTCCCCCGTCATCGACATGCTGTACGAAGATTACTTCATCTTCCCCAACAGCCACAAGTCGCACGAGGTGCTGCACACCACCTACAAAGAGGACAAGAGAATTTAAGCGGACGGGGCGGGAAAATTCCCGCCCCGCATTTTTTACGGCGCGCCCGAACGTTGTTCGGGCGCGCCGTAAAAATAACACGATATAAACCGCGGCGGGGCGCAAAACTGCGCCCCGCCGCTCCCGTTTAATTGGTCAGTTCAAAGCTCATCTCCGTCATGCGAACAATCTCCGCGTCGGGAACGCTCCCGTCGAGGATGACCGAGCTCCAATGTTCCTTGTTCATGTGGTACGCGGGCAGGACGGAAGGATACACGCTGCGGAAAAAGGCGCCCCAATCGGCGGGGAGCTTGAGGTTCACCCACAAATTTCCCTGCCGCTCGAAGGTGAAAGCGTACGTCTTTTGGTTGTGCCGATGGCGCACGAGCACCCAATTCTCGTCGTGAAAGGGAGTGTCGGTGTAGGCGTCCCCGAAGCCGAGCGCCATGGAAAGGTACTCTTCGCGCGTTTTCATTCTTCTACGGGCGTATAATCGATCGTGCTCGGGATCTCCGTCGACTCGAGCTTGAAGATGACGGGGCGCAGCCCGTCGTTGCACGAACAGATCGCAACGCCGCCCTCGCGGATCCAATCGCAGTAATAAAAGGGCTCCTTCACGCCGTGCGCAAGCGCAAAGACGTACTGATAGATCGCCTTCCACGCCTCGTCGCACAGCCCCTCCGGCTTGGCGTAGTCGGCATAGAACACCTGCCCCTCTTTCAGCATCGGGCAGGCGCCGAGCCCCGCCGCGCCGTATTCCGCGGCAAGGTCCTTTTGCAGCGTTTTGCGGAGCACCGTGATCTTTACTTTATTCATATCGCTCTTCTCCCCTAAAAATCCGTAAAGTTGCTATCATTCCCCGCGCAAGTACAATCGCATTTTTCGCCCGCGTTATAAAATCCTTTGCAAAAGGCGTCACTGCGTTATGCCTTTTGCGCCCCTAATTGTCGCTTGCGACTTCTGCGGAAAAGTGAGCCGATGCGCGCTATACTGTTGCGAAAGGCGCATCGGTGAGAAAAACCGAACACAAAGCCAACGGCGACTGTTGGATTTTTCTCAAAATCACGAAGATTTTCCGCGTCAGTTCGCGGAAAATCTGTGAGCCTTCACCCGATCACTTCTTTCATCTTTGCCACGGCTTCGCTGCGCGAGGATACGCCGAGCTTGACGTAGATCGCCGAAATATAGTTGCGCGAAGTGCCGTCCATCAGTTTGAGCGCGCTTGCGATCTGCTTGTTGGTAAAGCCTTCGTAGATCATGATCGCGATCTCGACTTCGCGGTCGGAAAAGGCGAAGGCGCGTTTGAGCCTGATCTCGCGGTCGGTGGAGACCATTTTCGCCGCGTCGGCAATGCGGCGGGCGATCTTGGCGGGCAGGATGGTATCGCCCGCGTAGGCGTTTTTGATGGCGTCGATGAGCGCCGCGGACGAGGTATCCTTCAAAAGATAGCCGCTCGCGCCGTTGTTGATGGCGTTGAGGATATAGTCGCTGTCGTCAAAGGTCGTTAAAATGAGCACCTTGACTTCGGGACGGCGGCGCTTGACTTCCTGCGTGGCGATGACCCCGTTCATGTTGGGCATGCGGATATCCATCAGGATGACGTCGGGCTTGCACGTTTCGAGCATGCCGAGCGCCTCGAACCCGTCCGCCGCGATGCCGACCACCTCGATCTCGGGGCAGGAAGAGAGGACGCTCTTGATGCCGTCGGCAAGGATGGACTGATCGTCTGCAAGAAGTACGCGAATTTTTTTAATTGGTTCCATAGCCGTTACCTCGTTTGTTCGTTTCGCACGCCGTCCGCAGGCAGCGTGATATGAATTTCAAAGCCTTCGTCCTTCTCCGTTTCAAAGCGGACGCTCCCGCCCAACGCCTCGGCGCGCGTGCTCATGCCGCGCAAGCCGAATCCTTCGCGGAGCTTCGTGATCGCCATGCCCGACCCGTTATCGGAGAGCAGGAACATGATCTTATCCCCCTCCCGCCTGAGTTCGAAATAGAACGCCGTGGCGTTCCCGTGGCGCAAGCCGTTGGAGATGCCCTCTTTGAGCGTGTTGCGCAAAAAGCGGCGCTTGGCGTCGCACAGGTCGATATCCTCGATGTCGGCGCGGATGACGATGCCCGTGCCGTCCGTGGATTCGTGTATGATGTTCAGAAGCGACTCTTTGAGCGTGAGCCGGTCGGTGCCGCCCGAGAGAAGATGCACGCTCTCGCGCAGTTCTTCGAGCGCGCTCTTCGCCTGAATATTCGCCGCGGCGATGCGGCGCTTTGCTTCGGCGGGGTCGCTGTCGATGAGCAGTTTCGCCGCCTCCGTCTGCATGACGATGGTGGTGATGGAATGCCCCGCCGTGTCGTGGATATCTTTGGCGATGCGCTGACGCTCCTCGAGCACGGTGACCTCCTGCAGATGCCCGTACGCGACGCGCAGTTTCTCGTTGCTCTCGTTGAGCTCCTCGTAGGCGGCGCTGAGTTTCCCGTTGCTCTCCCGCAGCTCTTTGAGCGTGCTGTCGAGCTCCTTGTTTTTGCGGTAGATCTGAATGGCGAAGTTGAACACGAAAAAGTGCAACGCCATCAGCAGAAGGTCGTTGAACGCGCCGGTGATGAGGTTGGCGATGTTCAGTGTATCGCCGTTGACGAGCCCCGAGACCGCGCGCGAAATGAGGAAGATGACGATACTCGCCGCGCCCATCGCAATGCTCCCGCTGATCTTCTCCTGCCCGAGGTAGAACTCCGAGAGGATGACGATGTAGAGCGTGGAGATGAGCTGACCGTCCGTAAAGATGGTGAGGACGACAAGGCATAAAATATCCAACACATAGCAGGTTATTTTCTGCAAGAACGTTTTGAGCGCCCAAATTTTGACGGCGTTTTCGATGAGCAGAACGAGAAGCACGGGAAGATAGGCGTACCATGCGCGGATATTGCCGAACACGGTCATGCGCCAGTTATCGACCGCGAGCAGGATCCCGACAAAGACGAGCAGGAAAAAGATCACGCCGCTCCCGACGCGCACGATCGTATCGATATCGAATTGATAGCGTTCGCCCCTGTGCTTCATGGATATAACTTGCCTCCGATGAGATGCGCGACGTCGAAATTACGGCGTATCTCCTCCATGCGCCCGACGAGAAAATAGCTGTAGGCGCCGTCCGTTCCGACGATGATGTGATCGTAAAAGCGCACGTTGTTCATGGAGCATAAGAGCTGCAACTGCGCGGTAAAGGCGTCGTCCGCGTCGGACGGGCGCGCGGGCGCGAAAGGATGATTGTGCGCCGCTACCAACCCCGCGGGGCGCTGCAGCGCGAGGAAGCGGCTGACCTCCTCCGGTTCGAGCTCCGCCCTGTCCGCCGTGCCCGCGGCAAAGCGGCGGCTCGAACGGATGCGTTCGTTTGCGTCGATGCAGTACAGTTCCACCGCCTCGCTCTCGAGCGCGCCGAGGCGCGCGGAGACATATTCGGTAAAGGTGCGCACATTAAAAAATTTGGGGAGTTCCTCCCCCTTTTTGCCCATGCGCGCATAGATCGCGCCGACGCACTTCAGATACGCCGCCGTCTCCTTTCCGACGCCCTTGACGGCGAGGAGTTCCTCCATATCGGCGCGGAATACACCCTCGAGCGAAGAAAACGCGGCGAGCAGTTCGTGCGCGACGGGATTGGTATTTTTGCGCGGGACAGCGTTGAAGAGCAGGATCTCCAAAAGTTCGTGATCCTGCAGACCGTCCGCCTGCGAAAGGCGGGCAAGCATGCGCTGTCTGTGTCCCTCATGCATACGTACCCTCTTTTATATTGTAACATATTTTTATGATATTTGCACGAAAAATCGCACCCGCTGCACGCCTTTTTTGTAAAAAACCCAACTTTTTCGCGCACGGGCAGGCGCTTTTTTAGAGAAATATTTGACAAACAACCCCGCCTATGGTAAAATAACTATGCAATATTTTGGAGAAGCTGTATGACTCATCTTTTGAAGCAAACCGTTGAAAGTATCTCCGAGAGCATTCGTTTCGATTCCTCTCTCGCATCGCCCGAGGCGGACATGCCCTTCGGGAAGGGCGCCGCAGACTGTTTGAAACACTTCCTCGGGAAGGCGGCGGCGCTCGGATTCGAAACGCACAATTACGACAATTACGTCGGCGAAGTCACCTTCGGCAGCGGAGAGCCGTTCGCCGTGCTCGCCCACCTCGACGTAGTGCCCGCGGGCAGCGGATGGACGCGCGACCCGTTCGGCGGCGAGATCGAGGACGGCAGGATATGGGGACGCGGCGCCATGGACGACAAGGGCCCCGCATTCTGCGCCCTGTACGCCATGAAGGCGCTCAAAGACGAGGGCTTTACCCCCAATAAGACGATCCGGCTCATCGTCGGCTGCAACGAAGAAAACGGGTGGGCATGTATCGACCATTATGAAAAGGTAGCCACCATGCCCGAGGTCGGGTTCTCGCCCGACGGCGGATTCCCCGTCATCTACGCGGAAAAAGGCATCCTCCACGTGCGGCTGCACTTCCCCGTGGAGAACGCCCCCTTCACCTTCTTCGAGGGCGGCGAAAGCTACAACATGGTGTGCGACCGCTGCGAGGCGACGCCGCGCACCCTCGCCGTTACCCGCGCGCGGGCGATGGGTTTTGAAATCAGGAGCAAAAAGCTCATCTCCCACGGGAAGAGCGCGCACGCCTCCACCCCCGAACAGGGCGTGAACGCCATCGAGCCCATGCTGCGCTACTTCGAGGACAAGAGCGCGGATATCAAGCGCGTCCTCGACTGCGTGTTCCGCGATAAATACGGCTTGAAAAAGCTCTGCGACGAAACGGGCAGCCTCACCCTTTCGCCCGACCTCATCAAGTACCGAAGGGGCGAACTGCAGGTGGTGTGCGATATCCGCTATCCCGCAACCCTTCCCCTCTCGGCGGTCACGGAAAAGCTCTCCGAAATGGGCGTGAAGTACGAGACGCTCCGCCATCAGGCGCCCCTCATGCAGGATAAGAACGGAACGCTCGTGAAGGAATTGCTTGCGGCGTACGAGGCATACACGGGAGAGAAGGCGGAGCCCCTCGCCATCGGCGGCGGCACCTACGCGCGCGCCCTCAGGTGCGGCGTGGCGTTCGGCCCCGAAATGGAGGGCGACGAGCCCGTGATCCATCAGGCGAACGAGTACATCACCGTCGAGCGCGTGGAGATGCTCCTCAGCATCTACGCCGACGCGCTGAAACGGCTCACAAAGTAACAAGATCCCCGCTTCTCTATGGCGGGGATTTCTTATAACACTCAAAATCGCCCGCGGCGGTCTGCCGCGGGCGTTTTATTATTTTGCTTTGACGAGCGTGAGCGTGACGCTGTCGCCGTTCACGTCGAGCGTGCGGGTAAAGCCCTCCGCACTCCCCTCCGTGAGGCTGACCGCGAGCACGTCGGCGGCGATGCCGCCCTTTTTGAGCATCTTCTCCGCCCTGCCTGCCGCAGTGAAGTACACCGCGATGCGGTCGGTCACTTCGAAGCCCGCCTCCTTGCGCATCGTCTGGATCTTGGAGACGAGTTCGCGCTCCGTGCCCTCGTCGAGCAGCGCCTCATTGAGCTGCGTATTCAGCGCGACGGTGATCCCGCCGCCGACCGCCGTGGCGTAGCCCTCCGCCGACTGCGTGAAGATCTGCAGATCCTCCTCGAGGAGCACGACCTGCTCGCCCTCCAACTCCACCGAATAGGAGCCGTTTGCCCTGACCGCGGAGACGACCTCCGCGCCGTCGCAGGAGGAAAGGAACGCCGTGATGGCTTTGAGTTTTTTGCCGTACTTGGGGCCGAGCGTTCTCAGCTGCGGCTTGAGTTCGTAGCGCACGAGCGAAGCGCCGTCCGTGACGAACGTCATCTTTTTGACGTTGAGCTCGTCGAGCGCCACCGCCATGAGTTCGCCCTCGATCGCAAGCGGGCGGTTGCTCGCCACGAGCATCTCCGAAAGCGGCTGACGGTTCTTGACGCTGCCCGCGTTGCGCGCGGCTCTGCCGAGGGCGACGACGTCCAGAACGTCCGCCATGCCCTTTTCGAGCGCGGGGTCGATGAAGCTCTCGTCCGCCGCGGGGAAGTCGCACAGGTGCACCGATTGGGGCGCGGAAGGATAGAACGCCGGCACAAGGTTCTGATACATCATCTCCGCCATGAAGGGCGTGTAGGGCGCGATGACCTTGGCGAGCGTGACGAGCACGGTATAGAGCGTCGTATATGCCGCCGCCTTGTCCTCCGTCATCTCGCTCCCCCAATAGCGGTCGCGGCCGCGGCGCACATACCAGTTGGAGAGCACGTCCGAAAAGTCCTGAATGGCGCGGGCGCTGTCCGTAATGTTGTACTCCGCGAGCATCTGATCCACGTTTTTGACGAGCGTGTTGAGCTTGGATAAAACCCACTTATCCATGAGCGAGAGCCTGCACGTTTTGAGATCGTACTTCGAAGGGTCGTACTTATCGATCTCGGCGTACAGCGTGAAGAACGCATAGGTGTTCCAAAGGGTCCCTTGGAACTTGCGCTGCACTTCGCTGACCGCCTCGGCGCCGAAGCGCGAAGGGATCCACGGCGCGCTGTTCGTATAGAAGTACCAACGCACGGCGTCAGCGCCCTGCTTATCGAGCACGCTCCACGGGTCGACGACGTTGCCCTTGTGCTTGCTCATCTTTACGCCGTCTTTATCGTTGACGTGCCCCAAAACGATGCAGTTTTTGAAGGGCGCGCGGTCGAAGAGGATGGTCGAGATGGCGAGCAGCGTGTAGAACCAGCCGCGCGTCTGATCGACCGCCTCGGAGATGAAATCCGCGGGGAAGGTCTCCTCGAAGAGATCTTTGTTCTCGAAGGGATAGTGATACTGCGCGAAGGGCATGGAGCCCGAATCGAACCAGCAGTCGATGACCTCGGGCGTGCGCTTCATCTTGCCGCCGCACTTGGGGCAGGCGCAGGTGAGATCGTCGAGGTAAGGTCTGTGCAGCTCGATATCCCCCTCTACGTGGCACTTTTCTTTGAGTTCGGCTTTGGAACCGATGACCTCGATCGCGCCGCAGTCGGGGCATACCCACACGGGGAGCGGCGTGCCCCAGTAGCGGTCGCGCGAGAGCCCCCAGTCGATGACGTTTTCGAGGAAGTTGCCCATGCGCCCCTCTTTGATGGTCTCGGGCATCCAGTTCACCGAACGATTGGCGGCGATGAGGTGCTCCTTGACCTTGGTCACCTCGATGAACCAGCTCGAACGGGCGTAATAGAGGAGCGGCGTATCGCACCGCCAGCAGAAGGGATAGCTGTGTTCGAAGGGCACTTTTTTGAAGAGCAGCCCCTTCTCTTCGAGCATATCCAGAATGACCTTATCCGCCTTCTTCGCAAACAGCCCGTTGAGTTCGGGGCAGCGCTCGTCGAAACAGCCGCGCTCATTGACGAGCTGCACCACGGGCAAGCCGTATTTTCTGCCCACCTTGTAGTCGTCCTCGCCGAACGCGGGCGCAATATGCACCACGCCTGTGCCGTCGGTCAGGGTGACGTAGGGATCGCACACCACATAGAACGCCTTCTCGCGGAAGGAGCCGACGGAATAGGAGAAGAGTGGCTCGTACTCGGTGCCCTCGTACTCCCTGCCCGTGCGCTTTTCGATGAGCGTGTAGTTCTCAAAGAAATCGGAAACGAGCGCCTCCGCCATGATATAGCGCGCACCGTCCGACTCGATCTCCACATACGTCTCGTCGGGATTCATACAGAGCGCGACGTTGGAAGGGAGCGTCCACGGGGTCGTCGTCCATGCGAGGATATAGGCATTCTCGCGCCCCTTCACCTTGAACCGCGCGACGACGGAAGTCTCCTTTACGTCTTTATACCCCTGCGCGACCTCGTGCGAGGAGAGCGCCGTGCCGCAGCGCGGGCAATAAGGGACGATCTTGTGCCCCTTGTACAGAAGCCCCTTCTTGTGGATCTCCTTGAGCGCCCACCAGACGGACTCGATATAGTCGTCGTGATAGGTGACGTAGGGGTTATCCATGTCAACCCAATAGCCGACGCGGTCACTCATCTTGCGCCATTCGTCGGTATATTTCCACACGGACTCCTTGCACTTTTTGATGAAGGGCTCGATGCCGTATTTTTCGATGTCCTGCTTGCCGTCCATACCGAGGGACTTTTCCACTTCCAGCTCGACGGGCAAGCCGTGCGTATCCCAGCCCGCCTTGCGGAGGACGTGTTTGCCCTTCATCGTCTGATAGCGGGGAATGATGTCCTTCATGACGCGCGTTAAGATATGCCCGATGTGCGGCTTTCCGTTTGCCGTGGGCGGACCGTCGAAGAAGGAAAATTCCTCCCCGCCTTCGTTCTTCTTTACCGATTTTTCGAAGATATCGTTCTCCTTCCAGAACGCGATGACTTCCTTCTCGCGCTCCACAAAGTTGAGCGACGTATCGACTTTCTTGTACATTTTTCACCTCAAACGCTTTTTTCTGCAAAAAAGCCACCGTATTTTGGATAAAATACGATGACTTTATAACCACCAAAACATACGAACATATGCCCTCTTTGATAACGCGGAAGGATACCGCGCACGGGGCTACGCTCACCTGATCTCGCCCCGCGGGCACGAAAGGGGATACCCGAACGCCGCTCGCCTCCCCCTTTCACCTTTGCGGGGTCTCTCTGTGCGCGAAGCATTGCGCCGGACGCGTCCTTTCTTGACGCCTTTTTTCTTTATTATAGCGGCTTACCGCGCAAAAGTAAAGCGTTTTGAAAAGAATTTTTGCGAAGAGGCGCCGCGCGTTTCAGGCGTACCGTTCGGCTCAGCCGGACTGCCCTATACGGCGCTCCGCCGCAACGATGTCAGTTCAAAAAGAAATCTGTGAGAATAGCAAAAAAGAAGCCGCCCCGCAGTGCGGAACAGCTTCCAACTATAGAGAGAGCGTGTGAGCTGTTTCAAAGAACGAAGCGCCGTCCTCTCTCCTTATTTTATTTTGAGGACGGCGGGCAGGGCGGTCAGCCCTCTTCGTCCTGCAATGCGTCGTACCCCGTTGCGCCGGTGCGCACTTTGACGACGTTTTCCACATCGTATACGAAGATCTTGCCGTCGCCGATGTGTCCGGAATAGAGCACCTTGCGCGCCGCCGCGACGACGTCGTCGACGGGAACTTCGGATACGACCACTTCCACCTTGACCTTGGGCAGCAGATCCATATCCAATTTGACGCCGCGGTACGTCTCCGTCGCGCCCTTCTGCACGCCGCACCCGAATACCGAGGTGACCGTCATGCCCGTGACGCCGAGCTCGGCAAGCGCCGTCTTTAACGGATTGAGCTTGTGTTCGCTCATGACGATGACGACTTTGCTCATCTTCTTGGACATGGTAGGCACCTTGAGCGCGGGAAGCGTGAGATCTTCAACGGGAGCCGCTGCGGCAGAGCCGTCGAGATCGATGATTTCGGAAGAGAGCGGCGCCAGCACGAAGTCGGCATATGCAGAGGGAAGTCCGTGTTCGTGGATATCAAGTCCCTCGATCTCCTCCTTCTCGGTGACGCGGACGCCGATGGTCTTCTTGAGCAGGAAGAAGAGCCCCGTGATGAGGATCGCCGTCCATGCGCCGACGGCAAGGATGCCGAGCAGCTGAATCCCGAGCTGCAAGCCGTTGCCCGTATAGAAAAGACCCGTCTGCGTAGAGAAGAGACCGACTGCGATCGTGCCCCAGATACCGTTGACGCCGTGGACGGAGATCGCGCCGACGGGGTCGTCGATATGCAGCTTTTTATCGATAAATTCGATGGCGAATACGACGAGGATCCCTGCGATCAGACCGATGATAAGGGAACCGAGGTAGTCCACCGCCGAGCAGCCCGCCGTGATGGCGACGAGCCCCGCAAGGCAGCCGTTGAGCGTCATGGAAAGATCGGACTTGCCGTTCTTGATCCATGTAAGGAAGAGCGCCGCCGCGCCGCCGACCGCCGCCGCGATCGTGGTATTGCAGAGGATATAGGCAAGTTCCTCCACGCTGCCGGCAGCCGCGCCGTTGAACCCGTACCAACCGAACCACAGGATGAGCGTGCCGAGGGCGCCGAACGTCATGGAATGCCCGGGAATGGCGCGCACTTTGACGACCTTTCCGTTCGCGTCGCGCTCATACTTGCCGAGGCGGGGTCCGGCGAAGATCGCCCCGATGCAGGCGGTGATGCCGCCCACCATGTGGATCGCGCAGGACCCTGCAAAGTCAATAAATTTCACTTCCGCGCCCGTCGAAGCGACCGTGCCCCACACGTTGGTGAGCCAGCCTTCGCCCCAGATCCAATGTGCCTCCACGGGATAGATGATGAGGGAAATGACGAACGAATAGATGCAGTACGTCGAAAACTTGGTACGTTCGGCGATCGCGCCGGAAAGAATGGTCGCCGCCGTCGCGCAGAACACCAGATTGAAAAAGAAGGTGCTCCAATCGTAGTTATAGAAATCGGTGAACATCGAGTAGTCGGGCTTCCCGAAGATGCCCGCGACGCTCTCGCCCATCAGGAGCCCTGCGCCCAGCACGGTAAACGCGACCGTGCCCACACAGAAGTCCACCATGTTCTTCATCAGGATGTTGCCGGTGTTCTTCGCCCGCGTGAAGCCTGCTTCAAGCATTGCAAAGCCGCATTGCATGAAGAACACGAGGACGGCGCCGACAAGATACCAAATCGACATATCCATAAAAATACCTCCGAATTTTTTCAAAAGCTATCCCTGCAAAGCGGGCTCACACCTCCGCTTCGCAAGTTTTTTCATATTCTTTCCGCTCCGCGGCAGAGGGAAGGCAGCCTCACACGCCGCCCTCCCCTCTGTCCGCCCGCGGCCTCACACGCCGCGGGCAGACGGGAACGGTCCGTCTCAATTATTTGATGCTGTACAGCATGTCGGTATAGGAAGGATAGGGCCAATAATCCGACGCGCACAGTTTTTCCATGCCGTCCGCAAGGGAACGCACCGCGTCCATGTCGGGAACGATGACGTGCGCCATCTTCTGCGACGCGGGACCTTCGCCTGCGGGCATCTCCGAGAGATCCTTTTCAAGCTTCTTCATCGCGTCGGCAAAGGCGTCGTTCATCTTGGAGAGCTGCTCCGCAAGCGCCGTATCCGCCTTGCAAGCCATCTTCTCGGAAACGGCGCGCTTTGCCGCGATCACGGAGCACAGCTCCGCAACGTAGGCGTTGACCGCGGGATAGATCTCCTGCTTGCCCATCTCGAGCATGGTGAGCGCCTCGATGTTGATCGACTTGATGTAGTTTTCGAGATTGATGTTCGCGCGGGCGATGACCTCTTTTTCGGTATACACGCCCTGACGCACGAACACGTCGATGTTCTCGCGCTTGTAGCACTCGGGGATGGCGTCCGCCGTCGTCTTGTTGTTGAGAAGTCCCCTTCTCTCGGCTTCGGGCTCCCAATCAGGGCCGTAACCATTGTAATTGAAGATGATGCGATAATGCTCTTTAAGGAGCTTTTCGGTGTACGCCTTGCAGGCGGCGTCAAAGTCGTTCGCACCCGTGAGCGCGTCCACCGCCTCGGAAAACGCCTGCGCCACGATGGTGTTGAGCACGATGTTGGGATCGGCGACGGACGCCTGCGACCCGAGCATACGGAACTCGAACTTGTTGCCCGTGAACGCGAAGGGCGAGGTGCGGTTGCGGTCCGTCGTATCGATGGGGAAAATGGGCGATTCGGGCACGCCGATGGAGCCGGGCACCGCCTTTTTCGGCACATATTCGCGGCCTAAAACGATGCTGTCGACGATGGCGCCGAGCTGATCGCCGAGATACACCGAGATGATGGCGGGCGGCGCCTCGTTCGCGCCGAGACGGTGATCATTGCCCGCAGACGCGACGGACGCGCGCAGGATGCCCTGATAGGTATCGACCGCGGCGATGACGCAGGCAAGAACGAGCATGAAACGGGGGTTCTTTTCGGGCGTTTCGCCGGGATCGAGCAGGTTGATGCCCGTATCAGTCGAGAGCGACCAATTGTTGTGCTTGCCCGAACCGTTGACGCCCTCGAAGGGTTTTTCGTGCAGCAGGCAGACCATATGGTGCTTCTGCGCGACCTTCTTCATCAGCTCCATGGTGAGCTGATTGTCGTCCACCGCCACGTTCGTGGTGGTAAAGACGGGCGCGAGCTCGTGTTGCGCGGGCGCGACTTCGTTGTGCTTTGTTTTGGCGAAGATGCCGTACGACCAAAGCGTTTCGTCAAGATCGCGCATAAATTCGGAAATGCGGGGCTTGAGCGTGCCGAAGTAGTGATCTTCCAGCTCCTGCCCGCGGGAAGGAGCCGCGCCGAAGAGCGTGCGCCCCGTAAGGATGAGGTCTTTGCGCTGTTCGTATACGTCTCTGTCGATGAGGAAGTACTCCTGCTCGGGCCCCACCGTGGTGGAGACCTTGCGGCAGGTGATCCCGAAGAGCTTCAGAAGCCGCTTCGCCTGCGTATCGAGCGCGGTCATCGATTTGAGAAGGGGCGCCTTTTTATCGAGCGTTTCACCCGTATAGGAGACGAACACGGTGGGAATATACAGCGTTCCCTCCTTGACGAAGGCGGGCGACGTGGGATCCCACGCCGTGTAACCGCGTGCGGCGCTCGTGGCGCGCGTGCCGCCCGAAGGGAAGCTCGAGGCGTCCGGCTCGCCGACGATGAGGTTCTTGCCCGTGAGCTGCATGATCACCTTATCGCCCGAGGGCTCGATGAAGCTGTCGTGCTTCTCCGCCGTCAGGTTGGTGAGCGGCTGAAACCAGTGGGTGTAGTGGGTCGCGCCCTTGGAGACCGCCCAGTCCTTCATGGCGTTGGCGACGGCGCCCGCGATGGAAGAATCGAGCGGCTCGCCCTCGTCGATCGTCTTGCGGAGGGACTTGTAGACCTCTTTGGGCAGCGAGTTTTTCATGACTTCGTCGGTAAAGACGTTGCTGCCGAACAGTTCGGTGACTTTCATATCTGCTCTCCTTATAATCCTTATCAAAACCATGTTTTTTCCGCGCCGTGCCGGCAAATGTCATCTGTTTTGATTACGCTACAATTATATGATTTTTCCACTTCTAAGTCAAACGTTTGCCCCGTTATTTTACGTTTTTCAGTTTTTTCAATCATTATGTTATCCATAAGGAAAGGTTATAAAAGCGGCGGTTCCTCTCCCCTTCCCGCCGTGTTTTCATTATAGCCGGATAATCCGGATAATAATGTGATCCTCGCGCGCACGCGCGTAAAAAAACGCGCCGCTTGCAAAAGCGGCGCGCAGGGTTTAATTTTTCTTTTCTTCCCTGACGACGGCGATGTGCACGTCGTCGAGCTGTTTTTGTTCGACGGGCGAGGGCGCGTTCATCAGAAGATCGCGCGCCTTGGCGTTCATGGGGAAGGCGATGACTTCGCGGATGTTCACCGTATCGGAGATGAGCATGACCATTCTGTCGACCCCGGGCGCAACGCCCGCGTGCGGCGGCGCGCCGTACTCGAAGGCGTGATAGAGCGCGGGGAACTTTTTGACGACGTCCTCCTTGCCGAGCCCGACGAGCGAGAACGCCTTGACCATGATTTCGGGGTCGTGATTTCTGACCGCGCCCGACGAGAGCTCCACGCCGTTGCAGACGATATCGTACTGATAGGCGAGCACTTCGAGGGGATCCTGCTCCTCGAGCGCCTTCATGCCGCCCTGCGGCATGGAGAACGGGTTGTGGCAGAACTCGAGCTGACCGCTCTCCTCGCCGATCTCGTACATGGGGAAATCGACGATCCAACAGAAACGGTACACGTTCTTTTCAAGCAGTCCGAGGGCGTTGCCGAGCATGGTGCGCAAGATCCCCGCGCGCTTCTGCGCGAGCGAAAGCTTTTCCTCGGCGAGAACGGCGACGAAGCTCCCCGCCCCGATGCAGAGGCGCTCTTTCAGCGCGGCGGCGCGGTCGGCGACGAACTTTGCGATGCCGCCCGCGGGCATGCCCGCCTCGTCGAGCTTGAACCAATACATGGCGCCGCCTTCCGTTCTGATCTTGAACTCTTCGGCGAGCTTATCGATCTGCTTGCGCGCGACGTTCGCGCCGTTCACGGCGATCGCCTTGACGGTTTTTCCCTGCACCATGTCGAAGCCGCAGCCCTGCATGATGTCGGAGATATCCTTCACAACGAGCGGATTTCTCAGATCCGGCTTGTCGGTGCCGTACGTTTCGAGCGCGTCGCGGTAGGCGATGCGCCTGAAGGGCGGCTTGTCCGCCTCCCAACCCGAGAACTTGGCGAACACGGGCGGGAGCACCGATTCGAGCACCGCGAACACGTCTTCCTGCGTGGCGAACGCCATCTCGATATCGAGCTGATAGAACTCGCCGGGAGAACGGTCGGCGCGGGCGTCCTCGTCGCGGAAACAGGGCGCGATCTGAAAGTACTTATCGAATCCCGAGCACATCAGGAGCTGCTTGTACTGCTGCGGCGCCTGCGGGAGCGCATAGAACTCGCCCGGGTAGAGGCGGCTCGGCACGATGTAGTCGCGCGCTCCCTCGGGCGAAGAACTCGTGAGGATGGGCGTGGAGATCTCGAGAAAGCCCTGCTCCGTCATGAGGCGGCGCAGTTCCGCCACGATCTGCGCGCGAAGGATGATCTTATCCTTGACGGCGGGATTCCTCAGATCGAGGAAGCGGTATTTGAGGCGCACGTCTTCCCCCGCCTCGGTGGAGCGGGAAACCTCGAAGGGCAGCGCCTGCGTGGTGCGGCGCCCCAAAACTTCCACCTTTTCGGGAACGATCTCGATGAGCCCCGTGGGCAGCTTTTCGTTGGGCGAGGAGCGGAGCACGACCGTCCCCTCCACGCTGACGGTGGACTCGGTGGGGATATCGCGCAGCTGCGAAAGGCAGGGTTCCTCGGTGGCGACGACCTGCGTCGTGCCGTAATAGTCGCGGAGCACCGCGAACAGGAGCCCGCCCTTATCGCGCTTGCTGTCCAGCCAGCCGCAGAGCTTGACCTTCTTGCCGGCGTCTTCCTTCCTCAGTTCGTTGCAGTTATGCGTTCTGTAAGCCATAACATTTTCCTTGTGTGTTTGATTCAACGATGATTATATCCTCCGCGCAAAAAAAAGTCAAGGAAAATGCCTTTCCTTAGAAACTTTCCAGCCAATTATATGCCGCCGCACGCGAGGAAAATACGAAATGCGGCTTCTTGCTCTCTTGGAGGGCGGCGAGCATGGCGGGGCGCACATCGCGGTCGTATTGCAGGATCCATTCTTCGAACTCCGCGTCGACCCGCTCGGGGCAGTCCTCCCCCATATCGGGGCGCGTTCTGCCGGCATATTCCCTTGCGCGCGCATAGGCGCTTTCGAGGCACACCGCGGCGGGGATATCGAGAAAGACGGCGCAGTCCGCCGCTGCGAGCCGCGCCCGCAGCGTGCGGTGATAGTTTCCGTCCATCACCCACGCGGGCTTCGCAAGCTCGGAAAAAAGGAGCGCATCGAACTCCTCCGTGCTGCGGTTGACCCACCCGGGCAGCCACCAAAGCCTGTCGAGATGCACCACGGGGAGCGAAAATCGCCTGCCCATGTCTGCGGCGAACGTCGATTTCCCCGCCCCGCCGTTGCCGAGAATGAGTATTTTTTTGTATGGAAATTGCATCGTTCGTTCCTTGAGACCGCGTAATTTTGCCGATGGTTACATTCCTGTTCTAAATCACTCGCGCAAGCAGGGTTCCCCTGCTATAAATTTTCCGCAAAAGGCGTCCCTGCGTTATACCTACTTGCTATAAATTACAGATACAAGGGGATTTCCCTGCTATAAATTCCCGCAAAAGGCGTCACTGCGTTATGCCTTTTGCGCCCCAATTTGCTGCTTGTGCGGCTTATGGAGAAAGCGTGAGCCGCCGCGTGCTATACTGTTGCCAAACAGCGGCGGCGAGAGAAAACTCATTGTCAGGCGCTTGCGCCGTGCAATGGGTTGTCTCTCAAAATCACGAAGATTTTTCCCGTCAGTTCGGGAAAAATCTTGTGAACCCCTTATCTGATTATCACAAGTCTCTTCTTCGCCCGCGTGACGGCGGTATACAGCCACTCGCGCCCGTTCTCGAAATAGCCCGATTCATCAATGACGACGACAAAGTCGTACTCCGAACCCTGCGCCTTGTGGCAGGTGACGGCATAGGCAAACTCGAACCTGCAGACGGTATCTTCGCGGCGCACCTTGAAACGGCGGAGCATCTCGCGGTTATCTTCGTGCACCAAGATCCCGTTTGTGAGCAGGCAGGCGCGGTTGCCGTAGCCGTGGTAGTACTGCCCGCGCACGAAAACGCCCGTATCGAAGGGCAGATCCTCCACGCGGTCGGGCAGAAATTCGGGCTGAAAATCGAGCTGACCGAGCCCGTCGAGCTGTTCGCGGACGTGATAGCACGTTCCGATGATGCCGTTCACGAGGTGGAAATCCCCCTTTTCGTCGAGCGGCTTGCTCCAATCGTTGAGCGTGCAGATGATCTTTTCCCCCTCTTCGGGAAGGACCTGCTCGGGCGAAATACCGTGAAAGGCGCGCACTTCGCGGTTGACGAGGGCGCGCGTGCGGTTGGTGCCGACGATGATCTGATCCGCCTCGCAGAAAAGTTTTTGCCGTGCGGCGACGTCGAGCGAGCGGCGGGGAATGACGGACACGCTGCCGTATTCGCCGTACTGCGGGCGCTCCCCCGCGCGGATGCGCTCGGCAAGCCGCACGATGGGATTGTCGCGTTCCTGCCGCACGATCTCGCGGAGGGTGACGACGGGCGTCCGCAGCAGCGTATTGCTGCCGCCGACGGGCGGGAGCTGAGCGGGATCGCCGCAGCACAGGCACTTGACCCCGAACGACAGAAGATCCCTCAAAACGTCGTCGGAGACCATGCTCGTCTCGTCGAGCACGATGAGTTTGATCTTGGAATCGATGGACTCCTTTTTGACAAAGCGCAAAAACTGCTCGGAGATGACTTCGCCGTTTTCGTCTACCTCGATATCCTCCTCGCGAGTATAGATGAGACTGTGCACCGTGGTGGCGGGCACGCCGTTGCGGATAAGCACGGAAGCGGCTTTCCCCGTGGGCGCGACGAACGCCGCGCTCTCCCCCGCGACGAGCCCGAGCGCGCGCACGATATAATCGACGAGAAAGGTCTTGCCCGTTCCCGCATAGCCGCACAGCACGAAGATCTGCGTATTCAGATGAAAATACCACGCCTCGATGAGCGCCGCAGCTTCCTGCTGACCGGCGGTGAGCGTGGGCGTATTCCCGTCCATACGTCAAGTATACTACGAAGCCTGCAAAAAAGCAAACATTCGTTCAAAGTATTTTTGTTTTTTCTTCCCGCGCGAGGAATTTCTTTCACGCGCCCCCGATTTATTGCAAAAATCCCGCGGATATGATAAAATAAAAGGCGGCGTGATCTGTGCCGCCGTCAGGAGTACAACGATGTATCAGGCAAAACTCGACCTCGTCCGCACCGAGCGGGCGATCAAACTCGTAAAGGACGTATTTGAAAACAACCTCGCCGAAGCGCTCAACTTGACGCGCATCAGCGCGCCCCTCTTCGTGGCGCAGGGAAGCGGGCTCAACGACAACCTCAACGGCGTGGAGCGCCCCGTCTCCTTCGACGTAAAGGCGACGGGCGGCAGAGCGGAAGTCGTGCACTCGCTCGCCAAGTGGAAACGCTATGCGTTGGCAAAATACCGCTTCGGACCCCGCTTCGGCTTATACTGCGACATGAACGCCATCCGCCGCGACGAGGACATGGACGCGCTGCACTCCATCTACGTCGACCAATGGGATTGGGAGGTCGTCATCCTCCGCGAGGACAGAACGCGCGAATTCCTCGAAAAGACGGTGAAAAAGATATACGCGGCGATGCAGGCGACGGCGCGGAAGGTGTGCGACGCCTTCCCCGAACTCGACAATTACTTCCCCGACGGCATCGCGTTCGTGACGACGCAGGAGTTGGAGGACAGATACCCCGACCTCACGCCAAAGGAGCGCGAGCGCGCCTGCGTAAAGGAATACGGCGCGGCGTTCATCATGTGCATCGGCGGGAAACTCCGCTCGGGACAAAAGCACGACGGGCGCTCCCCCGACTACGACGATTGGAACCTGAACGGCGACATCGTGGTGTACTACCCGCCGCTCGACTGCGCCTTCGAGCTCTCCTCGATGGGCATCCGCGTGGACGAAAAGAGCCTCATCGCCCAACTTGCGGCTGAAAACTGCCTCGACCGCCTCGAGCTCCCCTTCCACAAGGCGCTCGCCGCGGGCGAACTTCCCCTTACGATGGGCGGCGGCATCGGTCAGTCGCGCCTTTGCATGTTCCTTCTGAACAAGGTGCATGTGGGCGAAGTACAGGTCTCCGTATGGGACGAAAAGACGGAAACCTACTGCCGCGAGCACGGCATCGTGCTCATGTGATCTAAGCGGAAAACTCGGCGTACAGGAGCCGCCCGAGGACGATGAGCTCCACGCGCACGGCGCCCCCTTCGAGCGCAAACGTGCGGCGGCGCTCCCCCGACGAAAAGGTGATACGCCCCTTTTCGATCTCGGCGTCATAGCCGAGCGCGTACGTTCCTTCCCCGCCCGAAGTCTTTTTCCATGTGAGCGACGCGTCGCCGCCGTAGCCGAGCTCGAGGCGGACATACTCGAAATCCTCCAAAAGATTGCGCCCCGCATAGGTGAGTTTTTCGCACGCATACACGCCCGTATACGGGCGGGAGAGCTCGCGGAGCGTGCTCATTTCGGAGACGGAACACCCCGAAAGCAGCAATGCCGCAAAAAGAAGCGGCGCAAGACAAGCAAATACCTTTCGCATACTTACAATATTTGCTTTTTTTCGTATTTTTTTCATGAGAGGGCAAAAGCATGACGTTTGACTTCGAACTCGTGGGCAAGATCGGCTCGATGGCGCTCATCGACCGCGAGGACGGCATCATCGACTATACGCGCGTGGCGCGCATTTCACGCGAGCTGCGCCCCGGGTACATTTGGGTCACGAGCGGCGCGACGGAGATCGGGCGGCTCGACTACATTCAACGCACGGGCAGGGAGATCGCGGGCGAACACGCCAAGACGGACTACGCCGCGCAGGGGCAGGCGATCCTGATGCAGACGTACCGCCAATTCGTGGATCCCTGCTACTCGGTGCGGCAGGTACTCGTGGAGCACCACCACTTCAACGACGAAAAAAAGAGCGAGCACATCAAGGGACTGCTTTTGCGGTGCCGCGAACAGAACGCCATCCCCATCGTCAACTATAACGACGCCGTCTCCTCCGAGGAGAACAGGCGGCTCGAGATCATGGCGCTCACCCGCGGCAAGCGCCGCGTATTCGAATGCGTGGACAACGACGAGACGGCGGCGCGCATCGCCTGCCTCGTGAAGGCGCGCACGCTCGTGATTTTGACGAGCGTGGACGGCATCTATACCGACCCCGAGGATCCCGCGACCTTGGTAAAGACCATCTCGGGGAAGGACGCATACGAGCTCGTGGAGAACATCGAGCGGCACAAGGCTTACTGCGAGGGCGCCTCGCGCGCGGGCGCGAACGGCGCCAAGGCGAAACTCGAATATGTAAAGGACGCCGCCGCGCAGGGCACCACCGTGTATATCGCCAACGCGAAATACACCCTCTCCGCCGTTTTAAGCGGCGATATCCCCTGCACAAAGATCGGGATCGACTTGAAATAAAAAACGGCGATATAACGGGCGCGGGACTGCAAAAGGCAGTCCCGCGCCCACTTTTATTTTTGACAATAGGGACAAAACACCGAACTCCTGCCGCCGAGGACGACGCGCCGCAAAATAT
This sequence comes from Candidatus Gallimonas sp., assembly GCA_048370055.1. Classification (GTDB taxonomy): domain Bacteria; phylum Bacillota; class Clostridia; order Christensenellales; family Borkfalkiaceae; genus Gallimonas. The sequence goes on from DBGBVX010000005.1 coordinate 21,237, forward strand.
TCCCGCATACAGGGCAAGGCTCGCCGCCCTTTCCGTAAACGCGTAAAAAGGGCGTATTGCGATAGTCTTTTCCCTTGCTCAACGCATATTCCTCAAAGCTGATCGCGTTCTTTTCAATGAAGAATGACAGCCGTTCGGGGATCGCCGCGGCAAGGCGTTCAAAGTCATCGCCCGTGAGGGCGCCGCAAGGCTTGTCGGGCAGGATACCCGCGGCAAAGAGAATTTCGTCAGAATAGATATTGCCGATCCCCGCGATCACGCGCTGATCGAGCAGCATTGATTTGACGGGCTTTTTGCTGCTTTGGCACTTTTCCCGCAGATATGCCGCTGTAAGCGCGTCGTCGAACGGTTCCAATCCCAACGCCTCCGCGCCGCTGACGTCGGGCTCCCCCTTTTGGGCGAACCACAGTTTTCCCAAGCGGCGCACGTCCTCGTAGCGCAGCGCGCTGCCGTCGTCGAGCGCAAAAATAACGTGCGTATGCTTTTCCGACGGCGCCGCATGCGGCTCCACGGTCAGACAGCCCGTCATGCGCAGGTGTATCGTCACATGATCGCCGCTTTCAAACAGCAATTTCAAAAACTTCCCGCGCCGCAGAAGCGCGGCGATCCTCTGCCCCGCCGCGCCCGCAATAAATTGCTCGGGAGAAGGGTCGGCTATGACCTGCGCATTATGTATTTGCACGCCTGCGATCGTCTTTTTCCGTAAGCGCGGTTCAAGCACCCGCCGCACCGTCTCTACTTCGGGAAGTTCGGGCATACGTTCACCTCTTTTTCGCTGATTTTTTGATCTGACTGTGGTAAAAATAATTGACGATGACGGGCGGCGCTTCAAACGGGCGGTTCATGGTGTCGTCGTCGGTCACATATTCAAGCCCGATTTTTTGCGCATATGCGCACATCTCCCCGTCGAGCCACTGCCAATAATCGTTGTTGCCGCGCGTGTAGATATCGCGGTAGATCGGCAAAAGTTCGGGGCGTTTGCTCTGTATATATTGCATGATCTGCGGCTTGAAGGTCCCGCGCAGGTTGAGATTTTCCAACCATATGAGGTTGCAATTTTCTTTCGCCCGCCCGACGATCGCTTTTACGTCGGTGATTTCGGGGAATATGGGCGAGATAAAGCAGGTTGTGCGCACGCCTGCGTCGTGAAAAACCTTCATGGCGGCAAGCCTGCGCTCAACAGTAACTGCATTGTCCATATCCTCGCGGAAGCCCTCGTCGAGGGTGTTCACCGACCACGAAACGCGGGCGTTCGGAAATGTTTTTATCAGATCGAGATCGCGTAAAACAAGGTCTGATTTGGTGGCGATGGAGAGCTTTGCCCCGCTGCCCTGCAGCTGTTCGAGGACGGCGCGGGTGCGCTTATACGTTTCCTCGCACGGTTGGTACGGGTCGGTGACGGAGCCGACGAATATCTCCTTGCCCGCATACTTTTCGGGATGCGCGATCGGCTTCCAATACTTCACGTCGATAAATTCGCCCCACGTTTCCTCGTGCCCCGTAAACCGCTTCATAAAGCAGGCGTAGCAGTATCTGCACCCGTGTTCGCACCCGACGTAGGGGTTTAAGGAGTAATCGCACACGGGCAGGTCGGATTTGGTTATGACGTCTTTTACCTGTATTTCTCTTATGATCATTTCCATCTTCCGAAGCGGATCTGTTTGCCGAGGTCGGGGTGATATTGCTCCAACTGCGGCTCTTCATTTTTTATCCTCCGCTGTTTATTGATTCAGCCATTTATCTTTTTCCGTGATGGCGCGGATCACGCGGCAGGGATTGCCTGCGGCGATAACGCCTGCGGGAATATTCTTTGTAACGACGCTGCCTGCCCCGACAATGCTGTCATCGCCGATGGTCACGCCCTGCACGATCTTCACGTCGGCGGCGATCCATACGCGGTTGCCGATATGTACGGGTTTGGAAACCACCACGTTCGCAATGCGCTCGTCGGGGTCAAACGCGTGGTTCGTGGTGTATATGCCCACGCGCGGACCGAACATGACGTTGTTGCCGATCGTCACCTCGCCCATGTCGAAGATGATGCACCCGAAATTCATGAAAACATGATCGCCGATGGTGATATTGCTGCCCATTTCACAGATGAAGTCGGGTTCGATGAAAACATTTTTGCCTACGCTGCGGAACAGCTTCCGCATGATCTCTTCGCGGACTTCCGCGTCTTCCTCGGTCGTCTGATTGTAAGCGCGGAAGAGCCTTTTCGCAACAAGCCTTCTCGCTTCGAGTTCGGGCGCTCTGTCGTTATTGGGCAGCCCCGCAAGCATTCTTTCCCATTCCGTCATTGCCGTGCTCCTTTGATTTTATTGAATTGCCGTTCCATATTCTCCGTCAGTTTCGTCGTAAGAAAGACGAGTTTGGCAAGATCGTCGATCCCCAACTCCGCCATAGCGAGATTTTCCGCCGCGGCGGCGGGCGGGATGACCGTTTCCGCATACGCCTTTCCCTTTTCCGTAAAACGGATCAGCTTATTCCGCCTGCCCTCGGCGACTTCCTCGAAGAAGATGTAGCCCTTTTTTATAAATCTTCCCGTGATGGCGGCGATCGTCTGTTTGTTCACGGAGAGCCGCCCGCAGATCTCCTTCTGCGTACAGCCCTCCGGCGCAAACCACAAAATATCCAACACAAACAGCTCGTTTACGGTCAGCCCGTATTTTTTCGCGCACCCGTCATAGACGGCGTGCTGCCTGTCGCGCAGTCTGCAATATGCGTTCACCAAAACGTTGATCTCTTTTTGACGATCCATGTTCTCCGCCTCAATTAGTCTGATATCATACTGATTATAACACCACGCACACGGACTGTCAACCCTTTTCGAAAAGAAAAATCGTGCCTGAAAGCACGATTTCAATTCCGTTTGTACAGAGCGCAAAACGCAGCTCCGCGCCCGTTTTTATGCGTTGAACCTGCCGCGCTCGACGCAGATTTGTTCAAGGATGTCCGCCGCGTCGAAGATGAGTTCGGGGCATGGACGCTTTTTATAGTACTCCTCCGTGCGCTTTTCGGGATTGGGCGCGGTATCCGTTTTCAGCCCCGCGCCCCTCAAAAGTTCGCCGCAGTTGAAGGAGCCGTTCTTTGCCGCGAAACGGCGGGCGATCTCCTGCACGAGCGCGTATGCCTCGGCTTTGGAGAGTTCGGGAAAAAGCACGCCCGAGGCGACCGCCGCCCCCGCGACGGCGCCGCACGTCTGACGGAGCCGCCCCATGCCGCCGCCCAACGGGCGGGAAAAGGACTTTGCGAGCGTTTCGTCAAGCCCCGCGTCCTCCGCAAACGCCAAAACGACCGCCTGCGCGCAGTTATACCCCTCCAAAAACAGCGCCTTGGCGCGTTCCCCTCTCTTCATCGGTGTTCCTCCATGAAAATTTTATTTACAATGTTGACAGACCCTCGAAAATCCTCTATAATAACGCTATGATCTGCGTATATTATACCACGGAAAAAGTGGAGAGCCGCGCGTTCTTGGCGCGCGTGCTCGAAGAATTTTACGGCATACGCGGCGCGGCGCGGCGGCTGCAATTTGGCTTGCACGGAAAGCCCTACTTAAAGGACGCGCCCGTGCGGTTCAACCTCTCGCACAGCGGCGCGCTCACAGCCGTGGCTGCGGGGCGGCACCGCGTGGGGTTGGACGTTCAGAAGCGCGACGGCAAGCTGCGTGAAGCGATCCTTGCGCGCCTTACCCCCGCCGAGCGCGAAGAGGACTTTTTCCGCCTGTGGACGGCGAAGGAGGCGTACATCAAGTACTGCGGCGGTTCGCTCGCAGCGACGCTCCCCCGCCTTGTCTTTGAAGGCGGCACCCTCTATGAAGATGAAAAACTCGTACCCGCGCACCTTTTTTTCGACGAATTGGAAGGCTGCGCCCTCTGCGTCTGTTCAGAAAAGGAAGAAAATATCGTCTACCGCCCACTATAACACGTCGTACCAAACGTTGATTTCGGGAACGAGCGCCTGCGCCTTCGGCAGGCGCTCGTTGACTGCTGCGGGGAATTTTTTGGTGCCGACGCGCTTGCTCACGGGCGGGAAAGCGTCGTCGAAGTGATCGATCATCACGTTCTCGGGCGCGAACACATCGAGAAAGGGCTTGATCTCGCGGTGCATGCCCGTCCTGCCCTGATAGGGAAAGACGAGAAGATCGGCGCCCTTCGGATACGCCTCCCCTTCCGCCATGCCCGCCGACCCGAGCACGGCGACGGACTTTTCGCCGTCCGTGACATGAAAAACAAAGATCTCGTCCATGGGGATGATGTAGCGTTTCGCCGCGGAGAGCAGCCGCACAGCGTCCGCAAAATGCAGCCATGTGCGCGGGGAAAAGAGCACGCGGAATACGGTAGCTGCGTCGAACGCGCAGTGCCGCCCGCGGTACGCTGTGACGGTGAACGCCCCCGCGGCGACGCTTTCGCCCGCCCGCAGTTCGCGCATGACGGACGTATCGAGCCCGTTCCTCCGCGCGAGCGCAATGCCGCGCGCCGAGACGTAAACGGGGCGTTTTCCCTCGGAAAAGAAATCGGTATCGCAGAAATGGTCGATATGCGGATGCGTGATAAAGATCGTCTCCGCCTGCCGCGCCTCCTCCACGGGGAAGGGCGCGCCCGCGCGATCGAACTTCCGCAGATACGGGTCGATGAGCAGCCGCGTATCCCCGCTCTCCAACAGCAGGGACGCCGTGCCGCACCACATGATCTTCATATTCACCTCTCTTTTGCTGCCAAACCATTATACGGGAGAAAGGGCGCGCTGTCAACCCCTTCGTAAAAACGGGCGGAGAAATCGTTGACAACGCCCGCCCTGCGGGGTACAATTTTCATATGCAGAACGAACAGGACAGCTTTAAGGGCATTTTCAGCGGAAACGCCCTCAAACTTATCGCGTGCGTTTTTATGCTCGTCGACCACACGGGCGCCATCCTCTTTCCGGAGATTGCGGCGCTGCGCGCGGCGGGTAGGCTCGCCATGCCGCTGTTCGCCTTCACCTTCGCCGAAGGATGTTTTTACACCAAGAAACGGCTCCTCCACTTTTTCCTCGTTTTCGGCATCGGGCTCGTGACGAGCGCGGGATTTTCCCTCGCCGAGGGAGCGCCGCGCGGCGACATCATGATCTCCTTTACGATGGCGAGCCTTGTGATATGGTCGCTCGACTCCCTCAAACGCGGCGTCTTTCAGCGGAGCGCCAAGCGGACCGCCCTCTCCGCGGCAGCCCTGCTTGCCTCGCTCGCCCTCGCGGTATGGGTATGCTGTTTTTCGCCCATGCGCGTGGATTACGGGCTCGCGGGCGTATTGCTCCCCGTGACGGTAAGGCTTTTGGACTTCCGCTCCTACGGCGGGAAAGGGCTGATCGCGGAGCTCTACCACCCCGCGACGACCATTCTCCTGTTCACCGTATGCCTGCTCGTCATCGCCATCCCGCGGGGGAGCCTTCAGCTCTTTTCGCTCCTTTCCCTGCCCTTTCTCCTGCTGTACAACGGCAGGCGCGGAAAATATCGGCTCAAATACTTCTTCTATGCCTTTTATCCCCTGCACCTCGCCCTTTTGGCGGGGATATTCCTCGCCCTGCACCCCGAATCGATCGCGGCTATTTTTTCATGACGGTACGGCGGGCGCGCATATGCGCGCCCGCCGCCACATTTTAAGGCGGAAAATTGTTTTTAGTTATGTCCGCGAGGAAGGTTGCCTTCCGCTGCGGTACTCAATTTGCGCACATCCATTACAAATTCGTTGCAAAAGGCGTCACTGCGTTATGCCTTTTGCGCCCCTGATTGTTGCATAAGCAACTTTTGAGGAAAGAGTGAATGCGGCGCGCTATTATGTTGCGATTGCGCCGCAGAGAGGTGAGCGCGTACGTTATGCCGACAGCCCCCTGTGGGGCTTCGGCGTATGCGCGAACTGAGAAATTGCCATATCAAGGGCAATTTCGTGACCGAAACCGCGCTTTCCATCGGCGCGGTTGAGACAAACCCGCGGTTAGCCGTAGGCGTACCCGCGGGTTTTCTCTCAAACTCACGAAGATTTTCCGCGTCAGTTCGCGGAAAATCTGTGAATTGCGGTTTTACGCTCCTTTTACGCGGCCGACGTCGGTATTGTCCCGCTTTCTGTCGGCGAGCGCGCGGACAGGATGCTCCTTCCCCATGAGGCGGTAGTCCTGCCCGAGGCGCTCGATGGCTTTTTCGATGACGGTGTGCGTGCCCGCCGCCTCCACGCTGCCGTGGACGCGCGCGTTATAGCCGAAGTAACGGAAGGAATCGGGGAGCTTATCCACATCCTCGAATCCCTCCTCCACGCCCGTAAGGCGCACGCTTTTGAGCACCTCGCGGATATACTCCTTCTGCGGACGGAATTTCAGAAGCTCGGGGAACTCGCCGCCCTCGGGCAGCACCTGCTGCCATACCTTTCCGCCGTATACGCGCAGAAGTTCCGCCGCCTCGTGCAGGTGCGAGACCTCCTCCAAAAAGTGCATCTCCCAAATCTTTTTAATGCGCGCGTCCGTCTCGTCCTCGTAGCAGGAATAATACAGGTAACACTCGGTATACTCGTTCATGAGGAGATTTTCCCACTCGCTCATGCAGGGATCTTTGAGGCAGCCGTATCCCGTGACGTGCTGTTCCTCGATCATGGCGATCTCGTTGAAGAGCTTTCTCCCGAGCGGCGAGGCGTACAGGTTGCCGACGTTCATATAAAAGTTCATCGTCTGCTGTTCCGCCGCCGTGATGATGTTCACGTTGAGCTTTGTTCTGAGGTCGTTGAGATAGCCGTTCATATAAAAGCGCACGTCGTCGAAGGGGTGGCGGTATTCCGACACGGTGGGCCGCCCGGGCATGATCTCGGTATACTCGCCCACGAGGCGCGCGGGATCGCCGCCCTTTTCCAATTCCATGAGATCGGCATAGCGGTAAAGGTGATCGAAGTCCTCCAAAAGCGCGAAGTCGAGCTGCTTTTTGACGTAGCCGTTCTTTTCGCTGAGCGCGAGGTTGGCGGTGAGATCGACCGCGAGCTGTTCATAACCGATGGTGTGTTCCAAAATGCTCTCGTCGGCGGGTTTGAGCGAAGCCACGCGCTTTTGCTGAAGCTGTTCGCCGCGGCGCATGTACGCAAGGCGGCGGCGCACGTCGTTGTTGGGGCACATGCGCGACATGGCGTGCGTGAGCCGCACCGACTCGAACTCGGTGCCCGACATTAAGATGATGCGCAGACGGGTATAGGGATCCACCGCGTTCTTATCGTATGCCCTGACGAGCACTTTCTTCCATTCCGTAAAGACCTTGTCCGCCTTCTGCGGTTTGAGTTCAAAGGGATTCATTTTCTCCTCCTTTCCGCTTTGAATTTTACGGGAATTATTGCCTGCCTGAAAAGGTTTATTCATTTGATTGCAAATCGCAGGCAAAATTGTTATAATACAAGCGAGAAAACTTGCTTGCAAGGGTTTTCGAGCGCCGTAGTACAAGAGAAAACGCTTTTTTCCGTGGATAACGGAAATTCTGCAAGTTTCCGATTTCGGAACATACCTGAAACACAAGGAGGCTATACATGATCGGCGTAGTTGTTGCAATGGATTCGGAGGCGGAAGCCCTCCTCAGTCAGATGGACATGGAAAATATCCTTACCGTGCACGGAAAGCCCGTGTATGCGGGCAAGGCGTTCGGGAAGGACGCGCTCGTGTGCGTATGCGGCGTGGGCAAGGTGAACGCGGCAGTCGGCGCCTGCGCGGTGTTGGAAAAGGGCGCCGAGGTCGTTCTCAACTTCGGCGTTGCGGGCGGACTGCACGAGAAAACGCAGCTGACGGAAGTATACCTCATCGACAGAGCCGTGCAGTACGACTTTGACCTCACACAATTAAACGGCGGGAACGTGGGCACCCTCGACGGCGAAACGGAGAACTTTTTGCCCCTTTGCACGCCCGCGGCGCTCGACTACCCGCGCCGCGCGCTCGGCTCGGGCGATCGGTTCAACGACAGCGCCGCCGATCACGACCTGCTCCTCTCCCTCGGCGCGGATATCCGCGACATGGAGGGCGCGGCGATCGCCGAAGTGTGCAAATACGCGGGCGTTCCCCTCGTCTCCGTGAAGGCGATCTCCGACGTATACGGCGCGGGCAGCACGACGGAACAGTACAAAAAGAACACTGCCCGCGCGATGCTCAACTTAAAGGCGTTCATGGGCGAGATCTTCGCCGCGCTCGAAGCGTGAGGCAGACGATGGAAAAGATCCCCTCTTTTGAGAAAGACCACGATTCGCTCGTCCCGGGGCTGTACGCGCAGACGGACGCAAATCACATTACCACCTTCGACCTGCGCTTCAAAAAGCCCAACGCGGGCGATTACATCACGCCCAAGGCGCTGCACACCGTCGAGCACCTGATGGCGACGGTGCTCCGCAACAGCCGCGCAAAGCAAAACATCGTCTACTTCGGTCCCATGGGCTGCAGAACGGGGTTTTACCTGCTGACGCTGCGCATGAACTACGGCGAGGTGCTCGCGCTCCTCAAAGAGAGCATCCCCGTTGCGCTCGCCCTCGACGAGATCCCCGGGAGCAGGCGCGAAGAGTGCGGGAACTGCCTCGAGCACGACCTCGCGGGCGCAAAAGAAGAACTCGCGGCGTACCTTGCCGTATTGGAGAAATTATGATCGACCTCGGAGATTGGAAGGAGCCGCTCAGACCGCTTTTTGAGGACGAGCGCTACAAAAAGATCCGCGCCTTCCTCATCGAGGAATACCGCCATCACACGGTATACCCCGATATGTACGATATTTACAACTGCTTCCGCTACACGCCCTTTGCGAACGTGAAGGCGGTGCTCCTCGGGCAGGATCCCTATCACAACGAGGGGCAGGCGCACGGGCTGTGTTTTTCGGTGCAGGACGGCGTTCCCAAACCGCCCTCGCTCGAGAATATGATGAAAGAGCTGCAATCCGATTTGGGCTATCCGCCCGCGAAATCGGGCAACCTCACGAAGTGGGCGAAGGAGGGCGTGCTGCTCATGAACACCGCGCTCACCGTGCGCGCGCATCAGGCGAACTCGCACGCGAACTGCGGGTGGAGTTGGTTCACCGACGCCGTCATCTCCATTCTGAGCGAACAGAAGGAGCACCTCGTATTCCTCCTGTGGGGCGGCAACGCGCGCAAAAAAAAGGCGCTCATCGATACCTCCAAGCACCTCGTTCTTGAGTGCGCGCACCCCTCGCCCCTCTCGGCATACAACGGATTTTTCGGATGCAGGCACTTTTCCAAGACGAACGCCTATCTTCAGGCGCACGGCATCGCGCCCATCGATTGGAACCTGAACGACTGACCCGCGGCGCGTTGCGGCGCCCGATACTGACACAGATAACAAGGAGCGGCTATGAAATATATCGTCATTTTGGGGGACGGCATGGCGGGATACCCGCTGCCCGACCGCGGCAACAAGACGACCCTGCAGCTTGCAGACACGCCCTTTTTCGACGAATTGGCAAGAAAGAGCGTCGTAGGGCTCATGAAGACGGTGCCCGACGGCTATAAGCCCGGGAGCGATGTCGCCAATCTCTCGGTGATGGGCTACGACCCCGCGCGCTACTACACGGGGCGCTCGCCTTTGGAGGCGGCGTCCATCGGCATCCCGCTCAGAGATACCGATGTGACGCTCAGGTGCAATCTCGTCACCCTCTCGGGCGAGAAGAACTACGAAGATAAGACGATGCTCGACTATTCCGCGGGGGAGATCACCACTGCGGAGGCGCGCGAACTCGTTGCGGCGCTCAAAGAAGCGTTCGACAAGCCCCCCTTCACGCTGTACGCGGGCATTTCCTACCGCCACTGCCTCGTTGTGGACGGCGGCAGGACGGGGCACATTTTCACGCCCCCGCACGACATCTCGGATAAACCCATCGCGGAGTCTCTGCCGAAGGGCGAGGGCAGCGAAGCCTTCCTCGATATGATGAAGCGCTCGTACGAGCTCCTCTCCGCGCACCCCGTCAACAAAAAACGCGTCGCCGAAGGGAAAAACCCCGCGAACTCCGTGTGGTTTTGGGGCGAGGGCACCAAGCCGCGCCTGACCGCCTTCGAAGATCTGTACGGCAAAAAGGGCGGCGTCATCTCGGCGGTCGATCTCGTAAAGGGCATCGGCGTGCTTGCGGGCTTAAAAGTCATCGACGTGGCGGGCGCGACGGGAAATTGGGACACCAACTTCAAGGGCAAGGCGGAGGCGGCGGTAAAGGCGCTTTTGGGCGGGCTCGACTTCGTGTACATCCATATGGAGGCGCCCGACGAGTGCGGCCATCACGGCGATACGGACAAAAAAATATACTCCATCGAGCAGGTGGATATGGTCGCGAGGACGGTCGCGGAGGCGCTGCGGGCGGCAGGCGAACAGTTCTGCATGCTCGTGTGCCCCGACCACCCCACCCCCATCGCGCTGAAAACGCATACCGCCGATCCGGTGCCCTTTTTGCTGTACCGCAGCGACGAAGAACGGGCGGGCGGCGCCGCGCGCTACGACGAGGAAGCCGCCGCCGCGACGGGGCTGTGCGTCCCCCGCGCGTGCGAGCTGATGCAGGCGTTCCTTCGGTAAAAAATTTTTACATTTTTTTGAAAAAGTCCGTTCTGCCGCTTGCTATTTGTAAATGTTTATACTATAATAATGGCAAGGAAGTAATTTTGGGGTGATGAAAATGGAAGAATTTACGGACGAGATGCTCGCCGAACGCCAACATGTGCTCGATGTGGACAAGTGGCTCGCAAGCGAGGCGGCGGGGTACGATCTGTGCGGCTCGTTCACCTTCTGCGCCCGCTGCGACAAAGCGGAAACGCACCCGTGCGCCCGCGCCGAAGCTCGCCACATGGAGGAGTTGGAACGGGAGACGGAGGCCTTCGAAGAAGAGCAGGCGCTCCTCGAAGAGAACGAGGATATCCCTGCGGAAGCGGAGGAACAGCCCGAAGTCCCCGAAGAGACCGAAGAGGAAATCGCCGCGGCGGACGCGGACGAAGTGCCCGCAGGCTACGAGTGGGTCACGCGCTACCGCCGTTCCTTCAAATCCCGCCTCATTCAGAACGAAAAGATGCAGGATTTTTACACCGAGATCCGCAACGCCCTCTCCGAACTTGCGGGACTGCGTTCCCGCGTGAGTCAGGCGTGCGAAAATTTCCGCTTCCACGGCGACCGCATCGCGCGACTCTCCATCGGCGGGAAGACGCTCACCCTGTATCTTGCGCTCGAGCCTAACGCCTATGAAGACACCAAGTACCGCTACGAGGACGTATCCGACCGCAAGACGTATGCCGAAACGCCCATGAAGGTGCGCGTGACGAGCAAGCGCATGGTAAAATATGCCAAAGAGCTCATTGCCGACCTTGCGGCAAAGCACGAGGTCCCCGTCGTGGGGCATATCCCGATGGACTATCACGCCCCCTTCGAAGACGACGCGGCGCTCATCAAAAAGGGTCTCATCAAACCCTATAACGTGCTCGTAAAAAAGAAAAAGAAGTAAAACGCATACCTGCAAGGCGATTTCCCCGTCGGGGAGATCGCCTTTTCCCTTTTTGAAAGCGCGCCGCCCGCAGTCCTCTGCGGGCGGCTCTTGTTATGTCCGAGCGCGCGGCGATACGTTTGACATTTCCCCCGCGGGGGCGTATAATGTAGGCAGGGATACGGGCAGAGATGCCCATGGGAGTACACGATGAAGAAAGTTGCGGCGGTATGCTGCGCGGCGGTCATGCTGTGCGGCACGCTTACATTTACGGCATGCGGCGGGCGCGACCCGATCGTGACGGGCGACTATACCCGCCCCACCGACGAGCAGCTCAAAGAGGCGCTCGGCGCCATCGACGAAGAGAAACTCTTCGGCGGCGCAGCCGACCAAAACGGCGCGTTCGGGTTTTCCCTCGGCGGGGATCTCAGGATCGCGATCGCGGCGCAGGAGCGCACCGCGGCGTTTGACGGCAGCGTCAGCTACGATTATAACCGCGAACAGCGCACCGCGGCGGGCGCGGGAAAGCTCGCCTTTTCCGCGCAGGGATATCCCGCCCCGACGAAGGCGCCCGCCTTTGCCGTGCAGGAGCCGACCGACCCGACGGAAACCGACGGAGATATCCGCTTTGAGGCGGCGCTGTACAACGACTCGGAGGCGGCATACGCCTATGTAACGCTCGCACAGGGAGAAACTCAGACGGAAATGGGCGGAAAGCTCTCGTTCGGGGCGCTCGCCGCGGCGGCGGAAAGCGCTGAACAGCCTTACGGCAGTCTCCTTCCGCTTGAAGCCGACGCGCGCAGCATTGCGGAAGTTGTCGGCTCCCTCATGGAGGCGGGCATGGACGCGTGGATGGATACCTCGGAGGGGTTCAAACTCAAGCTCGTTGCAAACGACGGCTTCTACGATACGCTCTCCTCTTATGCGGAATCGTACGGATTGCAGCTTACATACACGCAAAAGACGTTCGAGATCTATCTCCACATCGGAAAGGACGGGATCCTCGAACAGGTCTCCTCGCTCGTCGATATCCAAAGCGACGTCGGCGGCGACGAAAACGAGGAAGCGGGAACGCTTACGGTCGACGGCAATTTCGTATTCAGGCGTTCCTCGCCCCGCGTCACCCTGCCGGGCGAGCTCTCCGATTCCGTAAAATATCCTCTGTACGACGATCTCATCCTTTCCGGCGACCCCGAAGAGCCGTGGGAGCCCGCGCCGCAGCCCGAGCCCGAGATCGTGCTCAAACCGCAGACGACCGCGGACGGCGTCGTCACCGCGCAGGAATACGCCGTACCTGAGGGCGGAACGCTCCACTACGACGCAGCGACCGACCGCGTCGCCGTCGTCGCGCAGGACGGCTATAAAATTTACGACGCCGCTTCGCGCAGCCTCCTCTATTCGGATACAAGGCTCCAAGGCGTCGTGTGCGCCGACAGCTACAACGGCAAACTCTGCCTCGGCACAGGAGAAGGCAAGGGCATCTATATCGTCGACATGAAAAACGGAACGGCTTTTTACGCCGCCGTCGTCTCCCCCGTTTACAGCATCGCCGTGACGGACAGCTGCATCGTGTTCGGCACGAGCGACCAATGGGGCGCCGTCATGCGCGTCGGCTTTACGGGAGAAGGCGAGGCGCGCCTCCTTGGCAGCGTTCACAGCCCCGACTTCCTCGTCGCGCACGGAGAAAACATCGTTTACGTCATCGAAAACAGCACGCCGACCTCGTCTGTTTACAAAGTCGACCTTGCGGAAAACACCTCGGAGATATTCGGGATCGACGGCGTCAAAGACGCCGACGCGGACATGCGCCTCGACGGCGAGACTCTCCACTACGGCGGCGCCTGCTACGACGCGGACACGATGGAGCCCGTCTCTTCGAGCGAGGTCTCGGAACTCTACCCCGAGACAAAGGGCTACTCGCCCGCGGAGACCCTGCTCATCACGGAAAAATATTCCTACCTGCGCGGCACGGACGGCGCCATGCTCGTATACGACCGCAGCGCGGAGGCGTTCAGATACCGCGCCGAATTTACGCCCGATACGCTGTACGAGCGCAGCGACGGCACGATATTCGCCGTATGCAAGGCGGCGGGATATGCCGCGGTCATCGACCCTTCCGACTTCCCGAAACGGGCGGTCGCACCCGACGATCCGGCGCTTCCCGATCGTCCCGTCTATGAGGACGGCGTTCCCTCCCTCCCGCAGTCGACCAAGGACGGCATTCTCACCGTACATACCTTTTACGCGACGGAGGATTCCCTCGCCGCCTACGACGCGGCGACGGACAGCTATATCGTTGCGGAGCGCAATACCTACCGCGTATACGACATGCAGACGGGCGAACTGCGCTTTTCGGAAGATCTGCTTTTGGATATCGCATGCCTCGACGCATATAACGGCAAACTGTGCCTCGGGCTCGGAACGGCAAAAAAGATCCGCGTCGTCGATCTCGAGAGCGGACGGAGCGAAAACATCGCCGCCGCCGTTGCTGTGAGCGATATCGCCGTCATGAACAGCTGCATCGTGTACGCCGACGGCGATCAGTGGTGTTCCGTATACCGCGTCGGATTTACGGGCGAACGGGAAACGCTCCTTTTGAGCTCCGTGTACTATCCCGTACTCACGCCCAACCGCAGCGAAGGGCTCGTGTATGCGGCCGAGACGGGACTTTCCGACTGTTCCCTCTATTATATAAAGCTGAGCGACGGCACGGCGACGAAGGTCACGCGATTTGGCGAGTTCCCCTACGCAGAAGGCGGCGCGCACTATGACGGCGAAAACGTGTACTTCGGCGGCGCCCGCTTTGACGCCGTGACGGGAGAACGGCTTTCCGAGAACATCGCGGAGGACTACCTCCCCGCGTTCGGAACGCTCCCCGAAGAGAGCGTGCTGCTCACCGACGAATATGCCTTCCTCCGCACGCAGACGGGCATCCTTGCCGTGTACGGCCGCGCGGAGGGCGAACTCCTCTACCGCACGGGCGTCACCTCCGCGGCGGTATACAGGCGGACGGACGGCACCTTCGCCCTTCTGAGCGAGACGAACGGCTGTGTGATCGTGTTCGATCCCGCCGCACTCCTTCAGGCGCTGCAATAAAAAACGCCCGCAGCCGCGGACGTTCAAAAACACCGATGATCTTAAATCCGCGCGCCGCAGCTTTGAGCTGCGGCGCGCGATGTTTTATCGATGTTTTATTGTTTCCTGTTCAGCATTTCGGGCGCGCCGCTCTTTTTGCGCTCATAGCGCACGAAGAGATAGGCGACGACGATCCCCACGACGAAGAGCACCAACCCGAGCGCGAGGTCGAGCGCGTTCACGCCGTTCTCCGCCCAACCCGTGTACACGGCGTAGACGTCGGGATTGAAGAACATGGTGACGACGGAGCCGAGCGAGAGCCCGACGATGACGAAGAACGCCGCTGCCCGCCGCTTTGCGAATATCTTTGTGAGGAGCTTCGAGAAGGTGACGAGCCCCAAAAGGAACCCGACGGCAAGGCAGGCATACACGCCGAATACGGCGGGGTTCTGCTGCCAATAGCTCAGATGCACCGACTCCATGATGGGCGTGAAGTACCCGAACGCCATTAAAAGCGCCGTTGCGCTCAGCCCGGGCACGACCTGCGTGATCGCCACGAGATACCCGAGCACCAAAAAGAGGATATAGTGCCCCGCGTTCAGCCCCTCGAGCGACTGCGCGCCCTCGGAGGCGTATACGGATACGACGGAGATGACGACGGGGATAACAAGCCCGAGCGCGAACAGCCCGAGGCGCAGGGGCGTCTTTTTTTCCGTGCGCACTTCGTCGTATACGGCGGGGAACGCGCCGAGCATCAGCCCCGCGAACAGTCCGATGACGGTGAACGGGCTGATATCGATGAGCCGCTGTATGGCGAGGAAGCCGAGCACAAAGCCGATCGCGAGCCCGATGGCGATGGGCACAAGGAACTTTACGCATTTTTTGAACTTTTTCACGATGTTCCCGAGCACATACAGGAGCTTGTGATAGAGCTTGAAGATGATGGCGACAGTGGAGCCGCTCACCCCCGGCACGATGACGGCGAGCCCGATGAAAAAACCGAGCACGCCGCCCTTTGCGACCTCTTTGCCGTTTTTATATTTGAGGTCGGGCT
Organism: Candidatus Gallimonas sp.; assembly: GCA_048370055.1. Taxonomy (GTDB): domain Bacteria; phylum Bacillota; class Clostridia; order Christensenellales; family Borkfalkiaceae; genus Gallimonas. The sequence goes on from DBGBVX010000005.1 coordinate 36,809, forward strand.
CCTCTTCGGCGGCGGGCGCGGGAGGCGGCGCCTCGTCGGGCGCTTCTCCGCTTTCCGCGGAAGGCTCCCCCTCCGCGGGCGTGATGATGATCTCGTCTTTCTCCCCGACGGGTCTTTCCTGATCTTCTTCCATATTTTTACCTCATAAAAAAGAAACGCCGAGCCACTTCTGACTTTAAGTGCCCGACTGTTTTCTCTGATTTTTTTACTTTTTCTCTTTGATCTTTGCCGCCTTCCCCGTAAGACCGCGCAGATAGTAGAGCTTTGCCCTTCTCACCTTGCCCGCTCTTACAACGGTAACGTATGCCACCTTGGGGGAATGAAGCGGGAAGCAGCGCTCCACGCCGACGCCGAACGACAAACGGCGCACGGTGAACGTTTCGCGGATGCCGCCGTTCTTCTTTGCGATGACGACGCCCTCGAAATTCTGAATACGCTCTTTTCCGCCCTCGATGATGCGGTAGCCGACCTTGACGGTGTCGCCCACGTTGAACTGTGGAACGTTCTCCTTCATGCCCTCGGCTTCGATCGCCTCAATGAGTCCCATTTCCGACCTACCTCCTTATGGTACGCGACGTTCATTCCCGCATGCGGCAGAGGAACGCCCGAAGTCACTTGTCAATTATATCCGATACCCCGCGAAAATGCAACTTTTTTTCGCAGCCTTTCATAAAATTTTTGACCTTTCCCGCCATTTTATTCGTGCGGCGCCGCGGGAAGCGGCGCCTCGTCGGGCGAAGCGTCCGCCTTTTTGACTTCATAAATGCCCTGTACGGCGGCGTAACTGTCGCGGCGGAGCAGTTTTTTCTGCACGAGGGCGCCCGTCGCGTCGTACACGAGCAGATAGCTCTCGCTTTTCAGCCCCTCTTTTTCGGCGCGCACCGTCCTGTCCTCCTCGCCCTCCCGAAGCTCCGCCTCGGGCGGCGGGATGCGCGCGAGAACGCGGCTCTCCGTTTTATACCGCATGCCGTCCGGCTTGCCGTATACCTCGAACGTGACCTTCCCGCCCGACGTCCGCCCCAAAAGATACACGGGGAACGGGTAGGGATTGGAGAATTTGAGATCGCTCCAGCGGGAGACCATGGCGTCGAGCGAGGGCTTTACATAGCCCACCGAGAGCGAGTGCGGGCGGCTCTCGGTGACGGCGAGCCCCGCCTCGAGCGCCGCGTTCATGAGCGTTGTGGAAGCCTGACACACGCCCCCGCCCGTCCCCGAGACGTACTCCCCGCCCGAGATGATGGGCGCCTCCAAAAACCCGTTTTCCGCCGTCCGCAGCCCCACGGCGGCGTTGAACGAGAAGCTCTCCCCGGGGAGCAGTACGCTGCCCGCGACGCGCTCGCAGGCGAGGGCGATGTTGTGCGCCCGCGCCGTTTTGGACGCGTCGAAATAAGTAGAGAAGGAGGAGAGCTTCTGCGTGCGCTCTTTGAGCTGCGCCCGCGTGACGGATGGCTGCCAGATGTGCGTGACAAGCGACGCCTGCGCCTCCCCCGCGCCGAGCGCGCGGAGCGCCGCGGCGAGCGAGGCGGCGCGATCGCAGTACACCCCTGCGCGCTCCTTCGCGTAGGAAAATCCGAATCGGGTAAAGGAGAGCGCGGCGTCCTCCGGCGCGCGCATGCCCCTCTCGCACAGCCGCGCGATCTCCTCTTCCGCACCCACCCATACGCGGCGCACGGTCGCCTCCAAAATATCCCCCTTCCGCGCCTTCCGCACGAGCATGGGCACGTCGTCCGAATACTCGATCGCGGGCATGGTATCGCCGAAAGGCGTGTGGAGGGTGAAGGGAACGCGCTCCGCGGCAAGTTTTTTGCGCACCGTCGCGATCGCCTCGCTGTAGGGCATGCCCCCGACCTCGACCCCCGAGACGACGACGTCTGCCCTGACGCACCCCGCGCGCCCGAGAAAGAAAAACGCGCTCCCCGCGAGGAGGAGCGCCAAAATGCAGGCAAAAACTTTTTTCATTCGCTCTCCCGAAGGCGGGCGAAGATCTCCAAAAGGCGCGCGTCGGGCTCGAACGGAGGCTGACCGATGGCGCGGTTGCGCATGCCCTCGGCATGAAAATCCGAACCGCCCGTAAGGTACAGCCCCTTCCTCTCTCCGTACGCGCGGAAGTACGCCCGCTCGGTATCAGTATGGTCGGAGTGCGTGTATTCTATCCCGTCCAATCCGTGCAAAACAAGCGCGTCCATGAGCTTTTCGCGCGCTTCGAAGTCAAGCGGGATGCGCCCCGGGTGCGCAAGGGAGGCGATGCCGCCCGTCTGATGGATGACGTCGATCGCGTCGAAGGGCGTGGGGCGCATCTTATCGGAATAGCAGGGCTTGCCCGCGCTGAAATATTCCAAGTACAGCTCCCCTTTTTTGCGCCCGAGACGGCTCGCGAACGCCCCCACGACATGCATGGTATGCAGGGGCGCCTCCTTTTTGAGGTGGAGTTTTTCCGCGTCGTCCAACGTGAGGGAGAGCCCGAACACCGCGTTCGCCCGCGCGATCATCTCTTCGGCGCGCACGAGGGCGCCCTCTTTGCGGCGCGCAAGGAACGCCCGATACGACGCGTCGGGGCGGCAGCCGTACCCGAGAACGTGCACCTTCGCCGCGCCCGCATAGGAAGAGACCTCCCACCCCGCGATGAACTGCAATCCCTGCGCCGCGGCGGCGGCGCGCTTTTCGCCGAGTCCCTCGAGGCTGTCGTGATCGGTCATGGAGAGAAGCTCCACGCCCGCGGCTTTCACGCGCGCGGCGATCTCGGCGGGCGTATACGCTCCGTCCGAATAGATCGTATGGATATGCAGATCTGCCCTCATGAAACGATCTTCCCCTCCTTGATGCGTATTTTGTTGCACTCCGCGCCGTACAATACGCGCTCGGCGTGCGTGCAGGTGAGGATACATTGGATATCCCGCACCCGTTCCAATAGTTTTTTGCGGCGCGGGAGATCGAGCTCGCTCATCACGTCGTCGAGGATGAGCACGGGCGCTTCGCCCGCGAGCGTGCGGAAGATCTCCGTTTCGGCAAGTTTTAAGGAGAGCGCCGCCGTGCGCGCCTGCCCCTGCGAACAGTACCCGCGCGCGTCCGCGCCATCGATAGAAATTTTGATGTCGTCGCGGTGCGGCCCCACGGACGTGAACCCCAGCCGCAGGTCGCGCTCCCGCGCCGCGGAAAACTGCTTTATGAGTTTTTCCGCGATCTCCCCTTCGTCGTCGGGATAGCTGCCGTCCATCTCGAGGGCAAGCTCCTCCGCGCCGTCGGTGAGGTAGGCGTGCGCGTCGCGCGCGAGCGGCGAAAGTTCCCGCAGATACCGCCGCCTGTGGCGGATGATGCGCGCCGCGTACACGGCAAGCTGCTCATCCCAGACGGGGAGCGTTTCGAGAATGAGCGGGACTTCCCGCCCCTTGAGAAGGTTGTTGCGCTGATCGAGGATGCGCTGATAGCGCGCCAATGCCGTGCAGTACTCGCGCGAAGTCTGCGAAATGGAGAGGTTGAGAAAACGCCTGCGCTCGTCGGGACCGTCCTGGATGAGCCTTAATTCCCCGGGCGAGAAAAAGACGCTGTTCATGTTGCCCACAAAGTCCGCCGCCCGCGTGAGACGGTTGCCGTTGAGGTAGAGTTCCCGCTTGTTTTCGAAGATCGCCGCCTCCAGCGTGATCCCGCCGAAACGCGTATGCGCCTCCGCCGAGATGCGCGCGCAGCTCTCGCCGCGGCGGATGAGCTGACGGTCGTGGCGGATGCGGAGGCTTGCGCCCGTGCAAAGGTAAAACACCGCCTCGGCGCAGTTCGTCTTGCCCTGCGCGTTGCGGCCCGTGAGCACGTTGAGCCCCTCCGAAAAAGAGAAGGTCTCCGCCTCATAATTTCTGAAATTGACGAGCGTTAATTTTTTGATGACCATGCGGGATTTTTTTGAAAAACGCTTTCTTTTTGGCGCATTTTGTACTATAATGAGAGTGTATACACTCCCAACCGACAGATAATATTATACCAAAACCGCACGAAAAGGAAAAGCGTTTGCGAGGGAAATATGACGGCACAATTCGACTTTTTATGGAATAAGATCCGCGAGCGGGCAAAGGCGCTCATCAACCCCATCTCGTACAGCACGTTCATCGAAAACCTTACGCCCGTGGACGTTGTGGGCAAGAAGATCGCCCTCAGGGCGGAGAGCGAGCTCGCCGCCCGCACCATCACCAAAAACCACCTCGAAAAACTGCGCGAGGCGGTCGTCTCCGCCGACGTGGGACTTTCGGACGTGATCATCGTGGTGGAAGGCAGCGAGGAGTTCACCCTCACCGAATCGCCCGACGACGCGGTGGAGGCGGATTCCGTTGTTCTGGACAAACGCTATACCTTCGATTCCTACGTGGTGGGCAGCTCCAACAAATTCGTGTTCGCCGCGGCGAAATCCGTTGCGGAGAACCCCGGCGAAAACTTTAATCCCCTCTACATCTACGGCGGCACGGGGCTCGGCAAGACGCACCTGATGCAGGCAATCGCCAACGACATCGCGCAGAAAAAACCCTCGCTCAAAGTGATCTACACGACGAGCGAAAAGTTCCTCAACGAGTATGTGGACAGCATGTATGCCAAAAAGGGCTCGGGACGGGACAACGAGACGCGTTTCCGCAACCGCTACCGCGGCGTGGACGTGCTGCTCATCGACGATATCCAGTTCTGGGCGGGAAAATACGGCGTGCAGGAGGCGTTTTTCCACGCCTTCAACGAGCTGTTTTCCCAGCACAAACAGATCGTTATTTCCTCCGACTGCCCCGCCAAGGAGCTGACGACGCTGGAAGAGCGGCTGCGCACCCGCTTCGAGGGCGGGCTCATTGCCGATATCCAGCCCCCGGACGCGGAGACGAAGATCGCGATTCTGAAGCGCAAAGCGCTCGAAAAGAAATACGTTGTGCCCGACGACGTGCTCGCCTTCCTCGTGCGCGGATCGGATAACAACGTGCGCACGCTCGAAGGGCGGCTGAACACCGTCATCTTTGCGAGCAAACTGCACGAAGAGCCCATTTCGCTCAAGCTCGCCGCGGAGGCGCTGCAGGAGGCGATCAATGTGGACGAGCAGGAGGAAGTCACGCCCGACGCCATCATCCGCGCGACCTGTACCTATTTCGGCATCGGCAAGAACGACCTCGTGGGCAAAAACAAGCGGCAGGAGATCGTGCGCGCGCGGCAGATCTGCATCTACCTCATGTGCGATATGCTCGCCCTTCCCCTCGTGACGGTGGGCAAACTGATGGGCGGGCGCGACCACTCCACCATCATCTACGCGCGCGACAAGATCGTGGAACTCATGCGCGTGAACGACCGCGTGGCGAAAGACGTGAACGACGTAAAGAGCGCGGTACTCAAACAGTAAGTGTTCACAGATTTTCCGCGAACTGACGCGGAAAATCTTCGTGATTTTGAGAGACAACCCGCGGGTACGCCTACGGCTAACCGCGTGTTTTCTCTCTGCGGCGCAATCGCAACATAATAGCGCGCCGCATTCACTCTTTCACCGTAAGCCGCGTAAGCGGCAAATTGTGGTGCAAAAGGCATAACGCAGTGACGCCTTTTGCAACCATATTACAGCATTATAATAACACTGCCAAAAACCAAATTATCACGAGAAAAATCCCTTTACGGGATTTTTGCATATTGATACCATGAAACAGCTTTTTTCCGAAGGAACGTACGACGCCGTGGTCATCGGCGCGGGTCACGCGGGGTGCGAAGCCGCCCTCGCACTCGCCCGCACGGGATTGAAGACGGTGATGCTCACCCTCAATTTAGACAGCATCGGCTTTATGCCCTGCAACCCCTCCGTCGGCGGCACCGCGAAGGGGCATCTGGTGCGCGAGATCGACGCGCTCGGCGGCGAGATGGGGCTCAACGCCGACCGCACCGCTCTGCAATACCGCATGCTCAACGAGGGCAAGGGCGCGGCGGTGCAGTCGCTCCGCGCGCAGACGGACAAGAACCGCTACCACACCGAGATGAAACGGGTTCTGGAGCATACCGAAAACCTGCGCATCGTGCAGGGCGAGGCGGCGGACATCCTCACCGAAAACGGGCATGTGACGGGTGTCGTCACCTCGTACGGGGGCGTATTTTCCTGCCGCGCTGCGGTGGTGGCGACGGGCGTATACCTGAACGCGCGCACCATCACGGGCGACGTGATCGCCGAGAGCGGACCCAACGGATTCGCGCGGGCGACCATGCTCACGGAATGCCTCATGCGGCTGGGATACAGCGTACGGCGCTTCAAGACGGGTACCCCCGCCCGCCTCGACGGGCGCACCGTGGATACCTCCGCCCTCCCCGTTCAGCCGGGCGAGGCGGTATACCCCTTCTCCTTTTTGAACGACGGCGTGCCCTACCCAGGACTGCAGAAGGCGTGCTACCTCACCTACACCAACGAAGAGACGCACAAAGTCATTCTGCAGAACCTTGACCGCGCCCCCCTCTATAACGGCACGATCTCCTCGACGGGACCCAGATACTGCCCCTCCATCGAGACGAAGGTGGTGAGGTTTGCCGATAAGGAACGCCACCAGCTCTTTCTGGAGCCCGAGGGCGCGGACACCACCGAAGTGTACGTGCAGGGGCTCTCCACCTCCCTCCCCCACGACCTGCAAAAACAGATGTACCGCACGGTAAAGGGATTGGAGCGGTGTGAGATCGTCCGCTATGCCTACGCCATCGAATACGATTGCATCGATACGCTGGACGTGCTCCCCACCCTCGAATTCAAGAAGGTGGAGGGCTTGTACACCGCGGGGCAGATCAACGGCACGAGCGGGTACGAGGAGGCGGCGGCGCAGGGACTGATGGCGGGGCTCAACGCCTCGCTCAAGCTCCGCGGGCTCCCGCCCCTCGTTCTGCGGCGCGACGAGGCGTATATCGGCGTGCTCATCGACGACCTTGTGACGAAGGGCACCGACGAGCCCTACCGCATGATGACCTCGCGCGCGGAGTACCGCCTTACCCTGCGGCAGGACAATGCGGACGTGCGGCTGACGGAGACGGGTTACCGCTGCGGGCTGGTGAGCGAGGAACGCTACAAAAAATACCTTGCGCGGCGGGAACAGCGCAGACGGGCGGCGGAACTCCTGAATATGCGCGCCGACCAGAAGACGGCAGACGCGCTCGTGCAGAAGCACGGGCAGCCGCCCCTCTCCGCAGGCGTAACGTACGCCGATCTCATCCGCCGCGGCGTCACCCTGCCGGAGCTCATGGATACGTTCGGCATCCTCAAAGACGTTCCCGCCGACGTGCGCCTCTCCTGCGAGACGGACGTGCGCTACGAGGGCTACTTAAAGCGCAGTGCCGAACAGATGGCGAAGGCGAAAAAAATGGAGGACTCCCCTCTGCCGCCCGATCTCGACTACGGTGCGATCGCGGGGCTCAGGCTGGAGGCGCGCGAAAAACTCGCGCGCATCCGTCCCCTCAACTTAGGGCAGGCGGAGCGCATCTCGGGCGTTTCCCCCGCCGATATCTCCGTTCTCATGGTGTACCTGAGCATGAAAAAGCCGTGACCATGCCCGCCGTCGCCGAAAAACGAAGACACCATGTCTGTGTTCTTTACAAAAACAATGCGCGCGTGCACATCTGTGCACGCGCGCCGTTTTTTTCTCAGAACTTATTATAGCATACGAGCTGCTCCATCGGCTTGTTTTCCGCATGCGCGGGCGCGGGAGACGCGTCCGCCGCGGGATAACCCATGACGAGGATGGCGGTCGGCTCGTAATTATCGGGCAGAGCGAACTCGCTGCGCACGGCGGCGGGATCGAAGTGCATCACCCACGTAGTGCCGATCCCGAGCGAATATGCCATGAGCATCATGTGTGTGGTGACGATCCCGACGTCCACCTCGCCGCTTGGCGCGTTATCGTACCTGGTACGGTGCCAGCAAGCCGTCTTGTCGTAACAGACGAGGAGTGCCGCGGGCGCCCCGAAACGGCACTTTGTGCAGCGGTCGGGCTTTTCGAGCGTCTCTTTTTCGTCGATGACGAGGATGCGCTGCGGCTGTTCGTTGTGCGCCGTCGGCGCGACGCGCCCCGCCTCGAGAATGGTGCGGATGACCTCGCGCGGGACGGGCTTTTCTTCAAACCTGCGGCAGGAATACCGCTCCTTCATCAGCTTCATAAGATCCATTTTCCCTTTCCTCCTGTTAATATGGCGATATCTGCAGATGCGCATACGAGACGCGCCGCGGCAGCGTTACATTACGGCATTACAGCGTTTCGAGTTCGTCGAGCGTGAGCGAAAACGCGGGGATAAAGTGCTCGAAAAAGTAATCGACGGCGCGCATATTCTTCCCGAGGAGCGCGGCTTTCGTCGTCTTTTCCGCCTGCGTGAACTCGGTATTGCCCGAGCGCAGCTCTTCGAGACATTTGAGATACGCCGAGAGCTTGTCCGCCGCCTTGACGAACGCGTACTCCTTGGTGCTCTTATCCGCCTGCAAATAGGGATAGAGCGCGCCCTTGAGGGGCTCGGGAAGGTTCGCGGCGATCCTGTCGACGGCGAGGCGCTCCACCTTTTCGTATTCGCCGTGGAGCTGACCGTTGAAATACTTGATGGGCGTGGGCATATCGCCCGTCATGACCTCGCTCACCTCGTGATAGAGCGCGTACAGGATGGCGGAAGAAGTATCGACGCTGCCGCCGAACACCTCCGTTTCGATGAGGCAGAGCGCGTGCGTTAAAAAGGCGACCTGATGGGAGTGCTCCATGATGTTTTCCTCGCGCGTGGAGCGCATGAGCTGCCAGCGCTTGATAAACTTCATCCTGTCGAGATAGGCGTAAAATTTTTCCATACTGCGACCCCTGCTGAAATTCAGATGATTTCCGTTACAGTATAAATTATACTACAATTTCCGCAAAAATTCAATTGACTTTTGCAGTTTTTCGCGGTATACTTTGATTACAAAAATCAAATATCCGTCGTGGGTGCTGTAACAGGCTGAGATGATACCACTTGAATCGGGCAAGGTAATGCTTGGACGAAAGACAGGATTTTTTCAGGACGCTCCACGCATTTTGCATGGGCGTTTTTTGTTTGGTTTTCCCGAAACCAAAGACGGATAAAAGGAGTGTAAGATGACCCTTTCCCTGCTGTCCTTCTATCAGGACTACTTTGAGACGGGCGAAGGCAACGACAAGATCCCGCACTACGATTACCCCGATGTGTGGACGTCGTTCGCCAAAGACGTGCTCATGAACATGTTTTTGTATGCGGCGATCGCGCTCGTCGTCATCCTGCTCGCCGTCGGGTTCTTTGTAAGCCGCAAAAAGCCCGAATCGGTGAAGAGCTATGTGCGCACGGCGCTGGGCATCGCATGCGGTTTCGCCGTTGCCGTGATCGCGACCATGCTGACGTTGGAATTTGCCGATATGTACGAAAACGGCTATGTATTCGACCTCGTGCTTTGGCCCTCCGTCGTATGCGTCGCCGTCGTCGTATTGGGCATCGCGGCGATCTATATCGCCTCCCTCTTCTCGAAGAAGGCCTTCAAAACCACCTCGATCGTTTGCGGGAGCCTGATGGGCGCGGCGTTCGTTGCACTCTTTGTATGCCTTTGCGTCTACTTCGGCACGGGTGAAGCGGTCGAGAACAACGGCGTTGAGATCACGACGTCGGAAAACGTGGCGCTCTACTGCTGCGCCGTGGCGCTCATCGCCGCCATCGTCGCGTGCGCCTTCCTCTTCGACAAGGGAAAGAAGGGGCTCGATTCCAAGTCCATCTCCTATGCCGCGATCTGTATTGCGATGAGTTTCGCGCTCTCCTACATCGCGCCCATCCACATGCCGCAGGGCGGCTCGCTGACGATCGCCTCCCTCCTGCCGCTCATGATCTATTCGTATATGTTCGGCACCAAAAAAGGCGTGCTTGCGGGCGCCGTGTACGGGCTTTTGCAGATCATTCAAGATCCGTGGATCATCCACCCCGCACAGCTCCTTTTAGACTACCCCATCGCCTTTGCGGGCATCGGGCTTTCGGGCATGTTCGCGCATGTGAAAAAGCTCGAAAAGCTCCCTCAGGTTCAGCTCGCGCTCGGCGCGATCGTGGGCAGCGTGTTCCGCTTTGCGGCGCATCTGCTCTCGGGCGTATTCGCCTTCTCCGAATTTGCGCCCGACATCGACGCATGGATCTATTCGCTCGGCTACAACGCCTCCTATGTATTCCCCGACATCGCCATCGCGATCGCAGCGGGCATCATCGTGTTCAGCTCGCCCTCCTTCGTCAGACAGGTGCGCAAGTACGCCGCGCCCAAAAAAGCGCCCGTGACGGCGCCCGAAGCGCAGGCAGAAGCGCTCCCTGAACAGGATCTGACCGAAAACGTTCAGCCCGCCGCGGCGACCGTGAACGGTCAGCCCGCAGAGCAGACCGTGCCCGAGAAAAAGGAATAAAGCAAAATTTCAGAGAGGTTTCCCGCAGGGGGAACCTCTTTTTTTATGCGCGGGCGGAGAATTTTTTCCAAAGATATTGAAAATGCTTTTCCGGTGTGATACAATAAAACAAATATCCGCCGCTTGCGGCGCGGGGCGGCAACGCCACGAAAACAATCGAGGGGGAAAGAAAAAAATGGCGATCAGAATTACAAGAGAGAATATGGGCGTGGTGTTCACCCCGCGCGACGAGGAGGTGTACTCCAATACCTCGGGCGTGCTGTATCCGCGCGTCGTGGAACTGCACCATGCGGGAGGGCTCAACGGGACGCTGCTCGCGACGTTCGATCACTCCACGCTCAAAGAACCGCCCGTGGTGCCCGTGATGTGCTCGAAGGACGGCGGCGTAACGTGGGAAAAATACTCCCAAATCGAAGACACGCAGAACGGCTACGGCATCCGCTTTCAGCCGCACATCTACGAACTGCCGCAGCAATGCGGCGATTTGGAGGCGGGCGTCATCGTGATGTGCGGAAACTCCGTGCCCTTAAACTTTGCCTCGACGGAGCTCTCCTTCTACATCAGCCGCGACCACGGCAAGACGTGGGAGTTCCGCTCCTCCGTGGTGCAGGGCGGACCGCCCGTGGAGCAGAACTTCGAGGCGCTCGGCCCCGTGTGGGAACCGAACATCTACCTCGACGCATACGGCAGGATCGTCGTCGCCTTCACCGACGAGCGCCCGCACACCGACCCGCGCTTTAATCAGACGCTTGCGCTCGTTACTTCGGAGGACGGAGGCAAAACGTGGAGCGACGTGAAATATACCGTGACCGTGCCCGACCGCGCGCTGCGCCCCGGCATGCCCGTGGTGACGCGCATGGGCAACGGAAAATACATTATGGTGTACGAGATCGTCGGCTATCCGTGCTGCGACATCTACTATAAACTTTCGGATGACGGCACCGATTGGGGCGATCCCCTCCTCAAGGGCACGCGCGCAGAGACAAAAGACGGGCTGTTCCTCGGCAGCATGCCCTATGTGATATGGGTGCCGCAGGGCGGCGAAAAGGGCACCGTCATCCTGACGGCGAAGCGCGAGGGCGAGCACATCGGCATGCGCGACCCGGGATACTACCATGTGAACTACAACTACGGCGAGGGGCCGTGGGAACGCGTCCCCATGCTCATCACCTACAACACCGATACCCTTCAGGCGGGGTGGAGCATGGGCATGGCGGCGATCAGAAACGGCGAATACCTCATTCAGCTCGCGCCCACCCCCATGAACAGGCGGCTCATGCAGATCACCTACGGCATCGGCAAGATCGAAACGGTAAAATGACCGCCTTATACAAAACGTAACAAATAAATCCCGCTCCTCCGAGCGGGATTTATTATACGAACTGCAAAATATCGACGAGCACGGCGAACCCGAGCAGGAGAATGAGCCCCACAAAATGGATGACCGCCTCCACCTTGCGGTTGACAGGCTTGCCGCGGATCCACTCGATGACAGTGAACACGATCTTGCTGCCGTCGAGCGCGGGGATGGGCAGAAGGTTGAACACGGCGAGATTGACGCCGATGTAGCCCGCGATCTCCAAAAATCCGCGGAAACTGCTGCCCGCCACCTGCGAGGTGATGGCGATGGTGCTCACGGGCCCGCCTAAAACGGAGAGCCCGAGCCGCCCCGTGAGGAGCTCGCCGAGGATCTGAAAGATGGAGCCCGCGATCTTGAAAGAATACATGAAGGAGCGCCCGAGCGTCTCCCAAAACCCGAAGCGGTACAGCGCGCTCGCCAATAGATAGCCGCCGCCCTCCTCCGCCTCCTCATAGCGGATGCCGAGCGCCCGCCACACGGAGGAGAAGTCCGCGCTGTTTTCCACCGTTACGTCGGCGCGGAGCTGCACCTCCACGTCCATCTCTTCGCGGTAACTTTCCCCGTTTTCATCCATAAAGAGGCGGGAGATGCGGAAGCTCACCCGCTCCCCTGTCTTTTTGCCGTTCAGCGCTTTTGCAATATCGGTGGTGAGGTAGAGATCTCTTCCCTCCGCCTGCAGCATGATGTCTCTGTCCTGCAGGCAGTACCCGGCGGCGATTGCCTCCGTCCGCTCCGCCTCGTATACGGCGACCATCGTCTGCCCGTACGCAAAGAAACAGACGATGATGAGCAGGACGGCGAGCAGGTAATTCATCAGCGCGCCCGCGAGCAGAACGATGATGCGCTGCCACGGCTTGCGGTTGACGAACCAATGCGCCTTTTCCTCCTCGGTGGGCGCGTGCGCCGCAGGCTGTGCGTGCGCCGCGGAGGGCGCCGCCTCGGACATGGCGGGGGCATTTTCCGTATGCTCCCCTTCGGCAGTCTCGGCAAATGGCTCGGGAGGCGGCGCCTCTTCCAACCCGTCCTCGCCCGCGAACGCGCAGTAGCCGCCCAAGGGAATGAGGCGCAGGGCGAAGAGCTCGCCCGATTTTTTGCTCCTGCGCTTGAAGAGCGCGGGTCCGAAGCCGATGGAGAATTCGTCGATCTTGAATTTTAAGATCTTCCCCGCAATGTAGTGCCCGAACTCGTGCACGGTGATCATGACGAGCAGGATGAGGATGGCGAGAAGAACGGAGCCGACGGTGCTCCATGCGCTTAAAAGATTATTTACCATGCGAACAAATATACTGTGCGGCGAACCGGCGCGCGGCGGCGTCCGTTTCGGCAAGCTGCGGATAGCTCTCCGCCTCCGCCCGCGGGAACGCGCCGAGCGCACACTCGATAGTTTCCGCGATCATGGGAAAGGTTATGCGCCCGCCCAAAAAGGCGTGCACCGCCTCCTCCGCCGCCGCGTTGAGCACGGTGGGAAGCGTGCCGCCCGCCCTGCCCGCCGCGACCGCGAGCGGAAAACAGGGGAAGCGCTCCGCGGGGAAGGGCAAAAAGGTGAGTTTGCCGAGCGCGGGAAGATCGAGCGGCTTTTCGCAGGGAAGGCGTTCGGGGTAGGTGAGCGCGAGCTGAATGGGCACGCGCATATCGGGATAGCCGAGTTGGGCGAGCGCCGCGCCGTCCTCGAAATACACGAGGGAGTGCACGATGCTCTCCGGATGCACGACCGTATCGATCTTATCGAACTCCGTACCATAGAGCCACTTCGCCTCGATGACCTCGTACCCCTTGTTGAGCAGCGTGGCGCTGTCGATCGTGATCTTTGCGCCCATGTTCCATGTGGGATGGCGGAGCGCGTCCGCCGCCGTCACGCGGGCGAGCTCTTCCTGCGTGAAACGGTAAAAAGGTCCCCCGCTCGCCGTGAGCACGAGCTTTGCAAACGCCGCGTCGCGGCGGAAGGCGAGGCACTGAAAGAGCGCGGAGTGCTCGCTGTCTACGGGAACGAGGTCGATCCCCTTTTCACGCACGGCGCGCATGACGAGCTCGCCGCCGCACACGAGCGACTCCTTGTTGGCAAGGGCGATCTTCTTCCCCGCCGCCGCGGCAAGCAGGGTATATTTCAGCCCCGCGAACCCGCCCGCCGCAATGAACGCGACGTCGCAGTCCTCAAACAGGCGCGCCTCCTCCCCTTTTGCAAGTTTTTTCACCCCCGCGGGCGGCGTGAACGCCCCCTCCCCGCACAGGGCAGCCGCGGGCGAAAACTCCGCGCACAGTGCCGCGAGCGCCGCGCCGTCCTTCCCGCACGCGAGCGCGGAAAAGCAGAACTTTTCGGGATAGCGGCGGACGATATCCGCCGTCTGCCTGCCGATGCTGCCCGTACAGCCGATGAGTGCGATCCTTACCATATTGCCTCCGTAAAAATGCGGCGCGCCCGCGCCCTGAAAAAAACGCCCGCCTTGTGCGGCGGGCGCAGCGATACTTATATTTATGCGGCGATCCCCCTCGTCATGATACGGATGACGAAGATAAACGCCACGATGAGGCTCGCATAGAGGGACGAGTCGATGCGGTCGAGGATGCCGCCGTGCCCGGGCAGGATATTGCCCATATCCTTGATGCCGAGCTTGCGCTTGAAACTGCTCTCCACAAGGTCGCCGAACTGCGCGAACGCCGACGTGATGACGCCGATGCCGATAAAGAAGATGAAGTCGTTCCACTCGAGCACGGGCGCGGTGAGCGTGAACTCGGCAAACCCCGTGAGGTGCACGCACTTGCACAGCCCGTAATAGACGAAGAACACGACGATGCCGCCGAGCGCGCCGCCCACGAGCCCGCCGATGCCGCCCACGACCGTCTTGTTCGGGCTGACGTTGGGCGCCATCTTCCACGGATACTTCTTCCCGAGCGTCTTGCCGACGGTATAGGCGAACATATCGGCGAACGGGCTGATGATGAACACGAAGCAGATCGCCACATCCGAATAATACTCAAGGTGATTGCACACCGTCATGACGACGAGGAACACCGAGGGATACATGTACGAGATGAGCGTGCAGCCGACCGACTCCAAACTCACCTTGGTGGGCGCGAACACGAGCATGCCGAAGATGACGGCGATGCCTGCGATGAACACGACGAGCGTGACGTGCGGCGCGTAGTTGCGCCCCACGGCGTCAAGCGGGCTGCCTTCGGGGAATTCCACGCCCAAAATATCGGTAAAGAGGATATCCGCGACGATATACATGACCACGACGAGCAGCGCGAACGTCATGGAAACGATCTTCTGCGAGCGATGCATCCTGTCGCCGAAGGCGCGAAGCATCTCAAAGGTGCCGATCGCCGTAAACAACAGGATCAGAATATCGAAAAAGAGCTTGTGTACGAAGATCTTGAGCGCGAAAAAGCCCAAAAGAATGGCGACGTACACCAATCCCGAATAGGTACGGAGCTGCGCGTTGGAGTAGCGCGGCTTTTGCGGCGCCTCAGGCGCCGGCTGTCCGCCCGCCGCGGCGGGCTGCTGTTCTTTCAAATCATCCATGTTCAGATCCCCGTTTCAGAGTTTCCCGTAGCGGCGTTCCCGCCTGCCGAAGGCGTCGATCGCCTTATCAAGTTCCTTATCCGAGAAATCGGGGAACAATACGTCGGTAAAATACAATTCGCTGTACGCCGCCTGCCACAGAAGGAAGTTGGAGATGCGCAGCTCCTTGCCCGTGCGGATGAGAAGATCGGGCTCGGGCATATCCTTTGTGGAGAGCATGGAGGAGAACTCCTCCATCGTCACTTCCCTGCCGCGGCGCACCGCCTCGTTGACGGCGGCAAGGATATCCTGCCGCCCGCCGTAGCCGATGGCGAGCGCGAGCGTGCCACGCGTGCCGTCCGCCGTGTACGCCTCGCCGTCCTCGATGAGGTTGACGATATCGGGCGGGAGAAGGGAGCGGTCGCCGATGACGCGGAGTCTGATCGACTTTTTTTTCAGCCGCTCGGTATTCTCGGGAAAGTACTCGCGGAACAGCGAAAACAGCCCGTCGAGCTCCTCTTGGGGACGGGACAGGTTTTCGGTGGAGAGCGCAAACAGCGTACAGTAGTTCACTCCGCGGTCGAACACATGCTCCGAAAGCCCGATCATGCGCTTCATGCCGGCGCGGTGCCCCGCGCCCCGCGGCAGGAGCCTTTTTTTCGCCCAGCGCCCGTTGCCGTCCATGATGATGGCGATATGGCGGGGTATTTTTTCGCCCTTCGTCTCTGCCATCAGACGGTCATCAGCTCCTTTTCCTTTACGGAGACCGCCTTATCGATCTCCTCGATGCAGGCGGCGATCTTCTTTTCGACGTCCTGCTCGCACGCCTTGACTTCGTCCTCGGAGAGCGTCTTGGCGTTCTTCATCTTTTTGATGGCGTCCATCGCCTCGCGGCGCACGTTGCGCGCGGCGACCTTGGACTCCTCGCCCATGCGCTTGATCTGCTTGACGAGATCCTTTCTGCGCTCCTCGGTGAGTTCGGGGAACACGAGGCGGATGACGTTGCCGTCGTTGGTGGGCGTGATGCCGATGTTGGAGGCGAGGATCGCCTTTTCGATCGCCTTCAAGAGCGACTTATCCCACGGGCTGACCACAAGGCAGCGCGCGTCGAGCGCGGAGATGTTGCCGAGCGTGTTGAGCGCGCTCATGCCGCCGTACGCCTCCACCTGAATCTTATCCAGAACGTGCGGATTGGCGCGCCCCGCGCGGATGGTGGAGAACTCCTCCTGCATGACGGAGACCGTCTTTTCCAACTTGTCTTCAAGAATGAGGAAGATCTCCTCTACTTCTTCGTTTTCGATCATACTTTTTATGCTCCTTGCATGATTTTTTTATTCCTTGGAGATGAGCGTTCCGATCTTCTCGCCGCACACGGCGCGGATGATGGAATCCTTCTCTCCCAACCCGAACGCGAGCACGGGCACGTCGTTTTCCATGCACATCGTCGCCGCGGTCGTATCCATGGCTTTGAGCCCCTTGTTGATGATGTCGCCGAAGGTGAGATGATCGTACTTCTTCGCATCCGGATTGGTGGCGGGGTCGCTGTCGTAAATGCCGTCCACGTTCTTCGCCATCAGGAGCACGTCGGCGTCGATCTCGCAGGCGCGCTGCGCCGCCGCCGTATCCGTGGAGCAGTACGGGTTGCCCGTGCCGCACGCCATGATGACGATGCGCCCCTTTTCAAAGTGATGCAGCGTCTTTCTCAGGATATAGGGCTCCGCGACGGACGTCATGATGAGCGCAGTCTGCACGCGGGTGGGAATGCCCTTCTTTTCGATGGCGTCCATCATGGCGAGAGAATTCATGACGGTGGCGAGCATGCCCATGTGGTCGGCGGTGGTGCGGTCCATATTGGTGCCCTGCCTGCCCCGCCAGAAGTTCCCGCCGCCGATGACGAGCCCGATCTGCACGCCCATTTTGTGCACTTCGACGAGCTGATCGACGACCTGAGAAACAACGCCTTCATTGAGCCCGAACCGTTGGTCTCCGGCGAGCGCCTCGCCCGAGAGTTTGAGAAGAATACGTTTGTACTTTGGCGTCATACCTGCGCCACCCTCCCTATCTCACTGATTGGGCATGGCGCAAGACCGTGCGCAATGCCTTTTTCAGATAGTATACCATACCCCGACGAAAAAATCAAGACGAAATGGAAAAGTTTGGGCGCATATCTTGTCGCGCTGCGAAGATCACAAAAAAAGACGGGCGCGCGGCGCCCGTCCCGACATCGTTATGCGCCCGCCGCACCCTGCGCGCCGCGGTCCTGCGCGCTCTCTTCGAGGGAGTGCTTCCACTGCGCCGTCTGACGGAAGTAGAGAACGACCCCCACCGCGCCCGTGATGATCTCCGCCGCGGGAAAGGCGATCCACGCATAGTCAAGCCCGATGAGCGAGAATCCCCAAAAGAGCGGGATGAGGCAGAAGAGCTGCCGCGTGAGCGAGAGCATGACGCTTGGCAGCGCCTTGCCGATCGCCTGAAAAAAGACGGGCAGCATGAGCGAGAGCACGGCGGGAAAGAAACTTGCCCCGATGATGCGGAACGCCGTTCCGCCGATGGCGAACACCGCCTCGTCCTGCGAGAATATCGAGAGCAGCCCGCGCGGGATGAGCTCGAAACAGAGCACGCCCACGAGCATGAACGCGGCGGAAACGATGAGCGAATCGCGCATCACGCACCGCACGCGCGCGTAGTTGGCGCGCGCATAGTTGTAACTGAGCACGGGCACGATGCACGTCTGCAACCCGAAGAGCGGGATAAAGAAGAACGATTGTATCTTATAATAAAGCCCCAATACCGTGACGGCGGCGTCCGAAAAGCCCGCAAGGATAAAGTTGAGCGCGACGATATACACCGTATACATCGCCTGCATGAGGATGGAGGGATACCCCAAAAGCAGGATGCGCTTTACATAGTGCCACATCTTTCTGAGCTTGGGCGGCTTGCGGAAGCCCGTAACGCCCGTGATGACCGCCGCAGTGACCTGTCCGAGGACGGTCGCCCACGCCGCGCCCGCAACGCCCATTTCGGGGAGGGCGCCCCACCCGAAGATAAACACGGGATCGAGCACGATGTTGACGAGCGCGCCCACGATCTGCGCGACCATCGGGAGCACCATGTTGCCGCGCGCCTGATGGATCTTGGAAAAGATCCCCTCCAAAAAGACGCCTATGCTCCCCGCGCAGCAGATGGTGCCGTACACGACCGCGTCCTCCACCGCCGCGGCGGACTCCGCCGAAGCCGCGGAAAACGGGCGCAGAACGGGAAGGATGACCGCGGTAAAGAGCGCCCACATGACGAGCGCGAGCAGGATGCCCGCGCCGCCCGTCTTGTTCGCAGCCTCCTCCCTTCCCTTCGCGTACAGGCGGGACATCTGCGTATTCACGCCCACGCCCGTACCCACCGCAAGCGCCGTAATGACGAGCTGAATCGGATAGATGACGGAGAGCGCCGTGAGCCCGTCGCCCGAATATCTGCCCACGAAAAAGCTGTCTACCACGTTATAGAGCGCCTGAATGAGCTGAGCGAGCATGACGGGCGGCGCCACGCGCAAAAGGATCTTCCATACGGGGAGCGTGCCGAAGAGCGACGCGTCCATTCTTCTGACTGTGCGATGATGATGCAGCATAACGATAAGTCCCTGTAAAAACCTGCAACAGTATAGTATCCCGCCTGCGGAAAGTCAAGCGATTGCGCCATGCAAACGCCCGCAAAACACCCCCTTGTATAAAATTTCCGTCACGGTAAAAAAGCCCGCGGAAAACGGATGTTTTCCGCAGGCTCGCCTTTGATAAAAGATCCGCTGCTCACGCAGCGGATCTCTGTTGACGAATGCTTATTTCTTCATTGCCTCGACCTGCTTGGCAACTTCTTCCTGAAGGTCCTCGCTCTTCTTTTCGAGACCCTCGCCGCGGACGAAGAAGCAGAACTGCTTCAGGCTGACGCCCGCGCCCGCCTTGGAGAGCACCTGCGCGACGGTGACCTTGTCGTCCTTGACGAACTTCTGATCCATGAGGCAGTTTTCCTCATAGAACTTCTTGATCTTGCCGAGCACGATCTTTTCGGCGATGTTCTGAGGCTTGCCCTCGTTGATGACTTCCTGCAGAAGGATCGCCTTCTCCTTCTCGAGCGTCTCGGCGGAGACCTCCGCCTCCGTCATGTAGCGGGGCTTTGCGAACGCGACGTGCAGCGCAACGTCGTGCGCGACGGCTTTTGCCGCCTCGGTGGGCTCGCCGTCAAACGCGAGCATAACGCCCATCGTGCCGCCCATGTGGATATACGTCTCGACGAAGCCGTTTGCCTCGTACACCGTGAAACGGCGCACGGAGATCTTCTCGCCGATGACCGCGACCTGCTCTTGGATATAGGTCTCGACCGTCTTGCCGCCCATATCGGAAGCGAGGAGCGCCTCGACGTCTGCGGGCTTGACCGCCGCGATCTGCTTTGCGACCGCCTCTACGAGTTCGTGGAACTTTTCGCCCTTTGCAACGAAGTCGGACTCGCAGTTGACCTCGACGAGAACGCCCGTCTTGCCCTCGACGAGCGCATAGACGATGCCCTCCGCCGCGATCTTGGAGGCGCGCTTTGCCGCCTTTGCGATGCCGCGCTCGCGGAGAAGATCCGCCGCACGGTCCATATCGCCGTCTGCGTCCACAAGCGCACGCTTGCAGTCCATCATGCCCGCGCCCGTCTGTTCGCGGAGCTTCATAACGTCTTTTGCGGTAAACTCTGCCATACTATTTTTCTCCTTGCAGCTTATTCTGCGGCGCCTTCAGCGGCGACGACTTCCTCGATGTCCTTGGGCTCTTCCGCGGACGCGACAGCCTGCTCCATCACGGGCGTTTCGCCCTGATTCGCCTCGATGACCGCGTTGGCGATGACGGACGAGATGAGCTTGATGGCGCGGATCGCGTCGTCGTTGCCGGGGATAACGTAGTCGATGAGGTCGGGATCGCAGTTGGTATCGGTGATCGCGACGATCGGGATGTGGAGCTTGCGCGCTTCGGCGACGGCGATATCCTCGTTATGAGGGTCGACGACGAACATCACGCCGGGCATGCCGCGCATCGTCTTGATGCCGCCGAGATTTGCCTGAAGCTTTTCCATCTCCTTTTTGAGGCCGAGAACTTCCTTCTTGGGAAGGAGATCGAACTCGCCGGAAGCTTCCATTCTCTCGAGCTTTTCCAAGTAGTCGATGCGGGAGCGGATGGTCTTGAAGTTAGTGAGCGTGCCGCCCAGCCAACGGGAGTTGACGTAGTACTGCCCGCAGCGCTCCGCCTCTTCCTTGATCGCGTCCTGCGCCTGACGCTTGGTGCCGACGAAGAGGACGGACTTGCCCGCCTTGACCTGATCGACGACGAACGCATACGCTTCCTCGATGAGCTTCGCCGTCATTTCAAGGTCGATGATGTGGATATCGTGACGTGCGGCGAAGATGTACTTCTTCATCTTGGGGTTCCACTTTCTCGTCTGATGTCCGAAATGGACGCCCGCTTCGAGAAGCTGCTTCATGGTGATAACTGCCATAATTCCTCCGTTTACCTCCCCGCAGTTGCGTTTTTTCCGCCCGTTATCCGCATGAAAAAAATTTACGGACACGGAGGGCGGCGATCCTGCGGGTGCGGATTGCGCTTTTCGCGCATTGGTCATTATACCATATCCCGCCCCCTTTGGCAACTTATTTTACACACGATTTTTTTGATATTTGCGCGCAAAAAGCAGTTTCCCGTAAAAACAAAAGGCAGGTTTTTCACCTGCCTTTCAAGTAAATCACGCTTCGTCCGTTCCGCCAAAATACGCGTTTTTTTCGCCGATAAAGATGATGATTTCCTCCGGTGTGACGAGAGAAGCTATCTCGTTATACGCGGGAAGCAAAATTTCGTAATAATCGTCCAACGCGCCGATATCCGTACTTGAAACGATGATCGCCAACGAAAGAGCCTTGTTCGCGTCCGCGACATCTTCGGAGAAACTTTCAAGATATGCTTCCTGTACGAACATCATGGGAATTTCACATTTGATTTTCTCAAATTCTTCCTGCTCCGCGTCGTAAACGTAGTAGTATACTGCCTTCATTTCAATATCGTAGCGGCGGGAACCAACCACCGGAATCGTCCGTGTCACCGCAAATATGTCTGCGCTGCCATTGATATAAATATTATCCGGATTCTGACCGGGGAGCACCCCTTCCAATCCTTTCGATTCCGCCTTTACAGACGCGATGCCGCTCACGCTTTCGATCGGGAACCAATAGGTGTTATAGTCGCCGATACTTTCTTCAAAGACCTTTCCCGCAATGTACTTCCCCGTTTCCGCGGAATACATTTCGACGACGCGTCCCTCTGCGCCGAGCATAAAGTCTCCGTTTTCACCCGCGACCGCAACGGTTCCGTTTTGCGAGCCGTCCCATTGCAGCAGCGCAGTCGTGCCGAACTGTGTAACCTCTGCGTCGAGAGACTCATAGAGATACCCCGCTACCGCACCCGCCTGATTGCGTACAAATTCGAGCATAGTGCGCGCCCTGCCGGCAATATTCAGACCGATTTTCAGAGAACCCGCTCCGACCTCAAATCTGAGCGCATTATTTTCGGTGATCTCCACCCGTCCCGTATAACACACCTCTTCGGGATAGGCGTTCAGTTCGAGCACGACCGTTCCGACGTTCGCAAGCAATTCGTACTCGGCATCGGAGAGCGAAATGCGGAAGGAGATCGTTACCCCGCCGACCGAAGTACTGCCGCTGAATACGTCATAATCATCCGTATGGCTGTTGATATACGCCTGATACAATCCCGCAATCGTTTCTGCGGCACCGTAAAAGGTATTGACGTATCCCATCAGCTCCTGCATCTGAATGACCGTACCGTACACAACATCAAGCTGTTTTCCGATCGTGCGTTCGGGAAGTTGAGCAACGCCGACGAAATCAGAGAAATCGAGTGATTTCTCCGCCGTTTCCGCATAATCCGCGTCGAGGCGGAAACTCTCAGGCAGGAACTCCCATACGTCGGGCGCAGAACCAAAACTCTCCATAACCGTTTTGGCGAGATCGGAAAGGTCGGGCAAAATGCGAAGCGTCGCCGTGAGCGTAAGAGGATGATAATTCTTGCCCGAAATCGTTGCCTTCACCTCGTATGTACCCGCCTCCGTTTTGCCATTGTTGGAATAGGTGACCGACACCCCCACAGGAAGTTCCCCTGAAATTTTGAGCGAGTGCGCTTCTCCGTCGTAGGTAACGGTATCACCTTCAAACGTAAAATCGGATGCGTCGAGCGTCGCTTTTTCTATGGTGAGAGTCGCATCAAGCGTTAGGGTGGCGTACCCCTCGCCTGAGAGGATCGCTTTCGCTTCATACGTACCCGCGTCGACTGCACTGTTCTTTTCGTAAACGACGGTCACGCCGTTCGGCACGTCGCCCGTGACGAAAATACTATGTTCTTTGCCGTCATAAGTGACCGTCAGATCCTCAAACGTAACACCCGTGATCGTTTCAGCATTATCTTCATCCTGATTGGAGCCGCCTTGTTCCGTTCCGTCCTGATCTGTACCCGAACCGGGCGTCTCGGACTGTGATTGATCGCACGCCGCAAAAATACCGACGGACAGCGCACCGCACAGCGCAAGTAACAAAAGCCATTTTTTGCTCATTATAATACCCTTCTTATTTTACAGATTTTTCGGATTTTTTGAGTTTCTGCTCCCTGCGCCACTGCTTGGCTACTTCTTCATACATATCGTCCGGACCTTTGCGAAAGAGCATGAATAAACTCGGAGCAAATGTAAAGGGACTGATAATAATCGCAAAAAGCGCAAGGAACGGTACCGTGATAAGAAATAACAGCCACTCAAAAACGACAAACAAGCCACTCCCATTCCCGATCATATCGAATGTGAGCAGCGTGATATCATGCACGATGCGCTGCCACGGAAGTTGCGTCACATATGTAAAGATAAACAGCGGCATTATAACGATCGGCAAGACTTTCTCACCCACGGTGAGGGTCTCATCGAAAGCGAACGTCCCGATGCAGAGCGCCAACAGAATTACCGCCGCAATGCCACCCGCGATCAACCCCCTGCGCAGCGCGCGTTTACACCCAAGGCGATACTGTGCGAAAGCTGCTTGCTTTTTTTGTTCCTTTTCTTCCGCGCTACGGATGATTTCCTGCGCCCGCTGTTTGCGTTCCTCCTCAACACAGTCTTTACAAATAAGTACGGGACGCTGCTGTGCGACGTTTTCCTGCCGTACCGCGTTACCGCACACCGTACAGTAGCCGAGCACAGGTTCTGAGCTCTCCGTTGTGGCAGAGGCAACTGCTGCCTCCTTCTCTTCTCCTCTTAAAAATATTGTAAGCGGAACGTGAAACAACTCCGCGATCTGCGCCATCGTTGCAAAATCGGGTTGCGACTGATCATTCTCCCACTTACTGACCGCCTGATAGGTCACGTTGAGCTTCGCCCCGAGTTCCGCCTGCGTCATATTATGTTCCCTCCGCAGCTGCGCAATAATCTTACCATACTGTTTCATACCCACACTCCTTAAAAAATGTCAAGATTTTGTTCGCAAAAATATTATATCACTTTTTTTTGCCCTGTCCGCCTTTCTCTCTCAACAGTCAGTTGAATTATTCGATATTTAGTTGA
>DBGBVX010000006.1:0-2838 GCA_048370055.1 Candidatus Gallimonas sp.
GATGTTGGTGCCGAGCAGGAATCCCACGACCTTTTTGATGTTCGAGTAGATCCCGCGCCCCTCTTTCACCGCGTCCACGATCGTCGCGAAATTGTCGTCCGTCAGCGTCATGTCCGCCGCGCCCTTCGCCACGTCCGTTCCCGTGATCCCCATCGCACAGCCGATATCCGCCGCCTTCAATGCCGGCGCGTCGTTCACGCCGTCTCCCGTCATCGATACGACCTGCCCCTTCTTCTGCCATGCCTTCACGATGCGGATCTTGTTCTCCGGCGATACCCGCGCATATACCGAGATGTTCTCCACCTCGCTGTCCAATTCCTCGTCGCTCATCGCGTCGAGCTGCGCGCCCGTAATGGCTTTGTCCCCTTCGAGCAGGATCCCGAGCTCCTTCGCGATGGCGGACGCCGTCACGACGTGATCCCCCGTGATCATCACGGGCTTGATCCCCGCCTTGCGGCACACTTCCACCGCCGCCTTCGCCTCGGGGCGCGGCGGGTCGATCATTCCCACGAGCCCCATGAACGTGAGCCCGTTTTCAAGCTCCTCGCTCGTCGGCTCTTCCGAGACATTTTCCAAATATTTATATCCGACCGCCAACACGCGCAATGCGTCCCTGCTCATGCCGTCGTTCGCCGCGCGCGCCGCCTCGATGTCGCCTTTCACGCACCGCATCGCCATCACGTCGAACGCGCCCTTCACGATCGCCACCAATTTCCCGTCGATCCGGTTCACCGTCGTCATCAGCTTTCTGTCCGAATCGAACGGCAGTTCCGCAACACGCGGATATTCCTCGTTCAGCGCTTCCTTCGTGTCGCCCGCACGGTATGCAGCAAGCACGATCGCCGTCTCCGTCGGGTCGCCGATGTGTACTTCCTTGCCGTCTTCCACCGTCACAGACCCGTCGCAGCACAGCGTGCCCCAATCGAGGAGTTTGCGCACTTCGGGCGTTACGGCGGCGCCGTCGAACGCCGTCACCTCTCCGCCGTCGAGATACGTCCTGACGAGCGTCATGCGGTTCTGCGTGAGCGTGCCCGTCTTATCCGAACAGATGACGGAGGCAGAGCCCAACGTCTCCACCGCGGGCAGCCGCTTGATGATCGCGTTCTTTTTCACCATCCGCGTGACCCCGATGGAGAGCACGATGGTGACCACCGCAGGAAGCCCCTCGGGAATGGCGGCGACCGCAAGCGAGACCGCCGTCATGAACAGACCGAGCCAATCGAGCTTCATGCACGCGCCCACGATGAACACGACGATACAGGCGAGCACGGCGGCGATGCCGAGGTATGTGCCGAGCTTTGCAAGCTTCTGCTGAAGGGGGGTGCGCGTCTCCTTCTCGCCCGCGAGAAGGTTCGCGATCTTGCCCATCTCCATGCGCATCCCCGTGTCGGTGACGACCGCTTTCGCCGTGCCGTAGGTGACGGAACAGCCCGAATAGACCATATTCGCCCTGTCGCCGATGGGCGCGTCGGCGGAAATTTCCGCCTGCGCGTTCTTTTCGGCGGGCACGCTCTCGCCCGTGAGCGCGGATTCTTCGGATTTTAAGTTGGTGCTCTCCAACAGGCGCGCGTCCGCGGGTACAAAGTCGCCAGCCTCCAAAAAGATGATATCCCCGGGCACAAGCTCGCTCGCCGCGATGATCTGCTCCTTGCCGTCGCGCAGTACCCGCGCGTGCGGCGCAGACATGTTTTTGAGCGCCTCCAAAGCCTTTTCCGCCTTGCTCTCCTGCACGAGCCCCATCACCGCGTTGAGTATGACGATGAATACGATGAGCGCGGGCTCGACAAATTCGAGCGCCTCGCCCTCCTTCGTGCCGAACACTTCGTAACAGATCACGCCGAACGATACGCACGCCGCAATGAGCAGGATGATGATCATCGCGTCCTTGAACTGCTCCAAAAACCGTACGATGAGCGGTTTTTTCTTCTTCTCATCCAGCTTGTTGGGGCCGAACTGCGCCTGCAGCTGCGCGACGCGCGCGCCCGAAAGCCCGTTCTTCTCATCCGAACCGAGCTCTTGTAGGGCGTCCTCGGCGGATCGACTGTGATACGACAATTTCCTATCCTCCAAATATTTTGTTATCTTTCACGCCGCGGGGGCGGGAAATCCTTAAAAGGGACGGCAGAAGAGCTTTACGATCTCCATGACCGCAATGGGCACCAAGGAGAGCGCAACGCCGATCAGATACCCCTGCCATGGCAGATACATCATGCCGAACACCGTAACGACGCCGGGCGTGAACAGCACGAACGCCGCGAGCGCCGCCGTGATGCAGGTGACGATGTTGAGCGCCCCGTTGGAGAAGGGTCCGATCTTGAAGAGCGAGTGTCCCGAACGCATATTGTAGGCGTGCAGGAGCTTGGAAAAGACGAGCGTAAAGAACGCAAGCGTGCTCCCCGCAATCTCGGCGTCGGCGCCCTCCAATCCGAGCGCATACATGCCCGCGCAGTACGCCGCAAGCGACAGCGCCGCAAACATGGCGCCCTGCAGCATGATCTGCATCCCGTAGCCGTGTGCGAACAGGCTCTCGTCCTTGGAGCGCGGTTTGTGCCCCATGACGTCGGGATCGAGCTTTTCCATGCCCAATGCGACGGCGGGGAGAGAATCTGTGACGAGGTTGATCCAAAGAAGTTGGATGGAGATAAAGGGAGAAACGTGCCAGATGCACATGGCAAGCAGGACGACGATGATCTCCGCGATGTTGGTGCCGAGCAGGAATCCCACGACCTTTTTGATGTTCGAGTAGATCCCGCGCCCCTCTTTCACCGCGTCCACGATCGTCGCGAAATTGTCGTCCGTCAGCGTCATGTCCGCCGCGCCCTTCGCCACGTCCGTTCC
>DBGBVX010000007.1:0-11006 GCA_048370055.1 Candidatus Gallimonas sp.
CCCGCGGCGATCGCCGCGGGCGCGGGTTTTTATTTGCTATAAATTAACTATAAAACAGAGTCATTCCTCCGCCTCAAAATCGACGGAGACGGAGCGCGACGTATCGGTAACGCTGTGCATATACGGCTTTACCGTATGCGCATGATAGCCCGCCGTCTGATAGCGCTCGAGCGCAGCCATGTCGGCAAGCGTGACGATGAGAACGAGATCGTACGAGCGCGGAGAATGCAGGGCGTCGATCCCCACTTCCACATGCAGCGCCGTCTCCTCTCTGCCCCGCATGGTGAGGAGCATATTTTTTGCCGCTTCGGCGGAACAGCCTTCCTTCATTTTGAAACATACAACGTGTTTTACCATATCGAAACCCTCTGTTACCTCGTAAATTTTTTATAAGCTGAGACGACGGTCTCCGCCGCCTCCTCCGCCTGCGCCTGCGTGACGCCCATACCGAAGGAGAACCGCACGCCGCGGAGCGCCTCCTCCGCGCTCCTGCCCATCGCCATGAGAACGTGCGAGGGATGGGCGCTGTGCGAAGAGCACGCCGCACCGCCCGAGCAGGCGATCCCGTTGAGGTCGAGCACGCTCAAAAACGCCGTGCCGCCCCGCGCGAACGTGAGATGGGAGATATTGGGCACGCGGCGCGCGCCGTCCGCCTTCACCTCGTCGCCGAGCGCGGAAAGGACGTACTGTTCGAAGGCGTCGCGCAGCGACCCCGTATGGCGGATAAACGCCTCCCGCTCGCTCTGCGCAAGGGAGAGCGCGCGCGCAAACCCGACCGCCCCCGCCACGTTGGAAGTGCCGCCGCGCAATCCGCGCTCCTGCTCGCCGCCCATGATCAGCGGCGAAAGCGGCACGCCCTTTTTGACAATGAGCGCCCCCGCGCCCTTGGGACCGCCCACCTTGTGCGCGGAGAGCGCGAGCGCGTCTGCATGGCGGGCAAGCTCCTTCAGATCGCAGGACGGCGCCGCCTGCACGCAGTCCGAAAAGAAGTATGCCCCCGCCGCGTGCGCCGCCGCCGCGAGCTCGGCGACGGGCTGCACGCACCCCGTTTCGTTGTTGACCGCCATCACGCCCACAAGCGACACGCCCTTGCTCCTTGCAAGGAGATCGCGGACATGGTCGGGGGAAACAACGCCGTCCTCCCCCACGCAGCAAACGATATTGTTTTTGCGGCGCGCGGAAACGGGCGCCGCAAAAGCGGTGTGCTCGATGGGCGAGATAAGGATCGCGTCACATTCTCCGCCGCGGGCGACGCCGCGCGCCGCCCAATTATCCGCCTCGGTGCCGCCCGAAGTGAAGTACACCTCCGAAGGCTGCACGCCGAGCACGCGGGCGATCGTATCGCGCGCGCCCTGCAGCGCCGCCGCCGCGCGCCTGCCCGCGGCGTGGAGCGAATCGGCGTTGCCGAAATTTTCCTTGAAAAGGGGCAGCATCGCCTCCAACGCCTCGCTGCGCAGGGGGGCGGTCGCCGCATAGTCGAGATAGATCATCCGATGAGTTCCTTTACGATGTATTGCGCCATGCAGAGCCCCATGACCGAAGGGACGAAGGGCACCGAGCCGACGGCGCCTTCCGTATGGAGGGGCGGCTCGTCCGACCAACAGACGGGCAGGTGCTCCACGCCCCGTTTTTTGAGCTCCCGCCGCATGATGCGCGCCAAAGGGCAGACGGACGTTTCCGCGAGGTCGCTCACGCGGAAGCGCGTGCCGTCCAACTTGTTGCCCGCACCCATGGCGGAGATGACGGGCACCCCCGCCGCCTTCGCCGCGCAGATGAGGTGCACCTTCGCCGTGACGTTGTCGATGCAGTCGGCGATATAGTCGTACCCCGCGAGCGGGAGCGCGTCCGCCGTCTCGGGCAGGTAAAAGAGCACACGGGGATCGGCGGCGCACGCAGGGTCGATATCCTGCACGCGCTCCGCCATGACTTCCGCCTTATAGCGCCCGACCGTAGACGAGAGCGCCACGAGCTGACGGTTGCAGTTGCTCTCCTCCACCGTGTCTTTATCGACGAGCGTGAGCGCTCCCACGCCCGCGCGGGCAAGCGCCTCGGCGCACCAACTCCCTACGCCGCCGAGGCCGAACACCGCGACGCGGGATTTTTTTAATTTTTCCACGCCCGCCGCCCCGAGAAGGAGCGCGGTGCGAACGTAGCGTTCTTCCATGCCCCCATTATACCGCGGCGCGGCGGAAATGTCAACGGACGGCGCGCCGCCGCGTATTTTGCATTTCTGATCATAAACTTTGTGAAATTTTTCCCGCAATACGGCGAACGGCGCCCCATGAAGTTGACACTCTTACCTATTTTTGATAAAATAAAGTGAAAATCTCGTGACAGGACTGCTTTTTAACGAAACAATGAAGAAAAAATCAAAGAAAAAACTTTGGGTGAAGCGACGCCACCGCGTGGTGTTCGCGGTGCTCCGCGTGATCCTGACGCCCATTCTGTGGCTCAAGTACCGCTACACCGCCGACCGCGCGCCCCTCAAAGGCGGCCCGTGCATCATCCTCAACAACCATCAGGCGACGATGGATCCCTTTTTCGTGGCGAAGTCCTTTCATTTCCCCCTCTACTTCGTGACGAGCGACGATCTGTTCAACCTGAAAGTTTCGCCGCTCATCCGATGGCTCGTCAACCCCATCCCCAAGAGCAAATCGATGGCGGACCTCAACGCGGTGAAATGTATCCTCCGCGTGCTCAAAGAGGGCGGCGCGGTGAGCATCGCGCCCGAGGGCAACCGCACGCTCAGCGGGCGGCAATGGGAGATGACGGACGCCATCGCAAAACTCGTAAAAATCTCCAAGGTGCCCCTCGTGCTGTACAATCTGAACGGCGGGTACGGCGTGGATCCCCGTTGGGGCGGGAAGGCGCGCCGCGGCACCTACTATCACGGCTGCGTGAAGCGCATCGTTCAGCCGGAAGAATACAAAGATATGCCCGTCGAGGAACTGTTCGAACTCATCAAACGCGAACTCGACGTAGACGACACCGCGCTCGGCGCGCGCTATAAGAGCCGCCGCCGCGCGGAGTACATCGAACGCGCCCTCTACATCTGCCCCGTGTGCGGCAGCGTGGGGAGCATCCGCTCGGAGGGGAAATACTTTTCCTGCAAGCACTGCGGCACAAAGGCGGAGTACACCGAACAGCTCGCCATCGCCCCGCCCTTCGGCGGATACGACAAGATATACGGATGGTACGAGTGGGAGCGGAAAGAGATCGTGGCGCGCGTGCTCGCGGGCGAACGGGTGCAGGATTCGGGCATTCTCTTCCGCGAGAGCGTGAAGATGAAAAAGAAGATCAAACTTGCGGGCGACAGCGTGAGCATCGATAAAGACGCGATCTGCATATCCGGCGAGGGCGCCTCGGCGCGCTACCCCTTTGCGGAGATCGACGCGGTGACGGCGGTCGGCAAAAAGAAGTTCAACTTCTATTGGAAGGGAAAGATCTTACAGGTGAAGGGCGACGAGCGCTTCTGCTCGATCAAATATGTGCACATCTTCGACGGCGTGCGCGCCGCGCAAAAGCAGGAAGCCCCTGACCCCGAACAAAATTAAAAGGAGAAAGATATGAGTTTTGCCGACCTGAGCGTATGGACGTTCGTGATGGTGTTCGCAACGCTGCTTGCGAGCATGCTTGTAGCCGCCGCGCTCAAACATTTTATCCCCCCGCTGCAAAAGACGCTCATCCCCGTTTCGGTGCTTGGCGGCATTTTGCTGCTCATCATTTCCACCATCGTCTACTATGCGGCGGGCGATTACATCTTCAACCTCCCCGCCTTCGGCGACGGCTCGGACGGTTCGATGACGGGCATGCAGGTATTGGAGCTCATCACCTACCACTGCCTCGGCATCGGGTTCGTTGCCTCGGGCATGCGCAATTCCAAAAAGAAGTTCACCAAAAAACGCGCGGGCGAGATCTTCGATTCGGGCGTTACGACGGTCAACGGATACCTCATTCAGGCGTTTGCGGGGCTCATCATCACCATCATCGCGGTATGGGGACTGCACACCGACGGCATGATCTCGGCGGCGGGCATCCTTCTTGCGTTCGGCTTCGGGCAGGGCACGGGGCAGGCGCTCAACTACGGCAACATCTACGAACAGGAGTACGGCTTTGTAGGCGGCGCCAACTTCGGGCTGACGGTCGCCGCGCTCGGGTTCCTCGTTGCGTGCATCGGCGGCGTCATCTACATCAACGTCATGCGCCGCAAGGGACAGATCAAGATCGACAACTCCGTACGGCGCAGCACCCTCGCCGACTATGAGGACGAGAACGAACTGCCCGCCGTCTCCTCCATCGACAAAATGACGGTGCAGTTTGCCATCGTGCTCGTGGTCTACGCCATCTCCTTCGGCATCATGTACGGGCTTTCGCAGCTCCTTCCCTCGTTGGAAGAGACGCTCTTCGGGTTCAACTTCCTCATCGGCGTGCTCCTGACCGTGCCCGCGAAGATGCTCCTCAACAAACTGTACGACAAGAAGATCGTAAAAAAGCGCATCATCAACAATTATATGATGGACCGCATCAGCGGGCTTGCGTTCGATCTGATGATCGTGGCGGGCGTTGCGGCGATCCAACTCCCCCTGCTTGCCACCTATTGGGGCGTGCTCATCCTCCTCGCCGTCGCGGGAACGCTGCTCACCTTCTTCTATGTGAACTTGGTATGCAAAAAGATCTTCCCCGCCTACCGCCACGAACAGTTCCTCGCCTTCTTCGGCATGCTGACGGGCACGGCGAGCACGGGCATGATCCTGCTGCGCGAGATCGACGGCAGCTACCGCACCCCCGCAAGCGAAAACCTCGTGTATCAGAGCCTGCCCGCCATCGTGTTCGGATTCCCGCTCATGTTCCTTGCGCCGTGGGCGGCGGAGAGCGATCTGACGGCGCTCATCGTGTGCATCATCGTGGGCGTGTGCTTTGTGGCGCTGAATATCCTGCTCTTCCGCAGGAGCATCTTCAAAAAGCACTATGCCAAACATGCCTCCGCCGGAGGCGACGGGGCGGACATGCCCGAAGGCGAGGCGCTTGAAGCGGACGCGGACACGGGCGGCACGGAGGACGGCGGCGCAGCCCCTTCCGCGGACATGGGCGGCGCCGGCGATACGGAATAGACCGCGGAACGGCATCGCGCGGTCTGCCGCGCAGACCATCGGAACAATTTTCAAATAAGATGTTATGATCATACCGCCGCCGCCCGAGTTCGGGCGGCGGCGGTAAATTTCCGATAGCTTTATAAAATCTGCACATACTTGAAACATGAAACTTACCACCATCCTCTGCTGCGCATGGCTGATCTTTTTCGGCGTATCCGCCGCCGTGTGGGCGCTGACGGGGTTTGACCTGCTCGCCTTCCTCACGCTCGGGAATGTTATCGCCTACCGCGCCGCGCTCACGCTCGCGGGCGTGGGAGCGCTGTGGCTCTTATTTTGGCTGATCGCCTTCCGCCCCACGCACGAGCTCCGTTAAAATCGCTTGACGGCGAACGGCAAACATGATAGAATATGCCCGATACGGAAGGTTTTCGGTCAACACTTCCGAATAAAAAAACCGAGGTTTTTTCATGTTCAAAAACTTATTCACCACAAAGCGCATCTGCCGCGCGGGCGTGATCGCCGCGCTGTATGTGGCGCTGACCTACGCCTTTATGCCGTTCGCATACGGGTGGTTTCAGATCCGTCCGAGCGAGGCGCTCACCGTTCTGCCCCTCTTTTTTCCGGAGGCGATCCCCGCGCTCTACATCGGATGTATCCTCGCCAATCTCACCTCGCCCATGCTTGCGTATGATCTGACGATCGGCCCCGCGGTGACGCTCGTCGCCGCCGTCTGCACCTACCTTGTGGGATACTTCCTCCGCAAGTACGAGGGAAAGCTTGCCACGGCGATCAAGATCGGTTTGGGCGGATTTTTCCCCGTCATCCTCAACGCGTTCATCATCCCCGTCGTCATCGTATTTCTCTCGGGCGATATGAGCGCGGGCGCAACGCCCCTCATCGCCTATTGGACGTCCTTCGGGACGATGTTCGCAACGGAGGCGATTTGGATCTTCGGGCTTGGCACGCCCCTCTGCCTCTTTGTGGCGCGCATGCGCAAAAAGGGCGTTTCGGTATTTTCGGACGGCAAAAAGCGCGCTGCCCCCGTACCGGAGAGCAACGACCATACGCCGCAGCCGCAGGCATGACCGCATAAAAAACGACCGCTCCTTCGACGACCGAACCGAAGGAGCGGTTTTTCTGTTTCCGCAGCGCCGCCCGCAGAAAAATCATGGGCGGCGTTTGTTCACAGAATTTTGAAAAGTTCGTCGAGATGGCTGATGACGGCTTTGACGCGGCAGCCCGCGGGGAGCGCCTCGCCGCGGCGGTTGAACCATATGCAGTCCATGCCCGCGGCGTTTGCCCCCGCAACGTCCGAGCCGAGCGAATCGCCCACCATGAGGCACCGCGACGCAGGCGCCCCGAGTGCGTCCGTCATGGCGCGGAAGAAGGCGGGCGCGGGCTTGATCGTGCCCATCTCCTCCGAAATAAAGGTGCGGTAAATAAGCGGCTTGAGCGCGGCGAGCCGTCCTGCCTGCATAAAGACGAGCCCGTTTGTGGCGATGCACAGTTTATACCGCCCCGCGAGCGCGGCGAGCACCTCGGGCGCGTTCTCCACAGGGTGCGCCTCGCGGGAGAGTTCCTCTTCAAAGGTGCGCGCGGCGACCGCCTTTTTTGCGCCGAGCCCGTACATGCCGTCGGCAAAATCCATGATATCGCGGACATGGATATGATACAGCTCGTGGTAGCGCGCCTGAATCTCGGGCAGGTGCACGTTATACAGCCCGTGATGCGCCCAATTTTCGGCGGAGAAGCGCCAACATGCCTCCACCATGTCCGCGGTCGGTTGAATGCCCGCCGCACGGAAGGCGGCGCGGAAGGCGCGGCGTTCGTCGGCGTCAAAATCGATCACGGTATGGTCGGCGTCGAAGATGATATAGTCGTACTCTGCCACGGCGCCCCTACCAATCCTGTTTTTTCAGGCTCTTATCCTTGACGTCGTCGTACTTTTCAAAGTAGGCGCGCTTCCACTCCGCGATGGACATGGGCTGTTCCTCGCCCTCGCGGTAGTTGAGATATTCCATGAGTTCCTCGGGCGTGAAGTCGCTCTCGCTGATCTCGCCGTCGAACTGCGAAAAGAGTTTCATCATATCGTATTCGGACATATGTTCCCTCGTCTGCCTGCCGCCGTTGAATATGCGACAATATTCGACATTTTACACATCTTTTTCAAGTTATCCACAGCGCGGTTGTGGAAATGTGGATAAGTCAGCAAATGCGGTTGCGCGCGGCGTCATAGGAGAGCCCGAGCGCAGAAAGGCGCGCCTCGAGCTCCGCCTGATCGAGTTCGAGATCGTCGCACAGTTCGGCGAGCGAACCGTATGAATCGCGCAGTTTCATATTCAGAAAACTCAGGAGCATTGCCCCGTCGGTCGGAAGCTGCATGCTGTTCCCCCTCTTTGCTGCTTTTTTGCGCGGCGCGGACAGCGCCCGCGGATAGTATTATACTACATCTGCCGAAAAAATGCAACGCTCGGGTCCTTACAGTTCGCTTGACATTTGATACCGCAAAGCGTATAATCTATAAAAACGTTCACGGAGTGAATGGCATGCAAGATAACAGCCTCGAGGAACAGCTCATCTCCGCTTGGGTGCGGCTGACGGGCGTCCTGAAAAATACACGCATCACAAAGGGCATGGTCTATAACGAAGCCATCGTCATGCTCGTGGCGTACAACCGCTACCGCGAGGACGGCGAAGGGCTCGTCTCCTTTAAGGAGATCGTCTCCGAGACGCGCATGCTCAAATCGCTCGTCAACCGCACCATCGATTCCCTCGTGCAGAAGGGATATCTGACGCGCTGCGAGGGCAAGGACAAGCGCACGACGTTCGTCCGCGTCGTGCCCGAAAATTTGGGCGACTTTCTCGCCGTGCACGAACATTCGCTTGCGCTCGCCCGTTCGCTCGCCGAGGTGATCGGTGAAGAGGACGCGCGCAGTTTCGTGCGCATCGTCGATAAGATCCTCGCCTCACAGAAAAAAGAATAGCCGTCCGCCTGCGCAGGGCGCGCCCGATTCGGGGCGCGTTTTTTCTTATGCAGGCGCCGCCCCGCGCCCTTGACAAAAGCCCTTCTTGGTGATATCATATGATCAGACAAGGAGGTTTTCTATGTTAAAAGATCTTGGTGTAAAACCCTATGCGTTCCCGATGCCCGTGCTCATGATCGCGACCTACGGCGATAACGACAAAGTGGACGTGATGAATATGGCATGGGGCGGCGTCTGCGCCGAAAACATGGTCGCGCTCAACATTGACGAGGACCACAAGACGAGTGAAAACATCAAAAAACGCGGCGCGTTCACGCTGAGCGTCGCCGACGTCGCCCACATCGAGGAGGCGGACTTTTTCGGCTGCGCGACGGGCAACAAAATGGAGGATAAGTTCGAGCGCACGGGCATGCACGCGATCAAGAGCGCGCGCGTGGACGCGCCGATCGTGGAGGAATTTCCGCTCACCCTCGAGTGCAAAGTGGTGGAGTGCCAACACACCGTATACGGATTCCGCGTGCTCGGCGAGATCGTGAACGTCCTCGCCGACGAGAAAGTGCTCGACGAAAAGGGCAAAGTCGACCCGAAAAAACTCAACGCCTTTGTGTTCGATCAATTTCAGAGCGGTTACTATGCGATCGGCGAGAAGGTCGGACAGGCGTGGAACACGGGCGTAAAACTGCTCAAAAAATAACACGCCCGCTCGGCAGGCTGAAAATTTGTATGATCGCGATGAACGGGGGTGCGTCCGCTATGGGCGCACCCCCGTTGCCGTTCAAAGTCTGCGGCAGTATTCGATCGCAAGCTCGACGACGCGCACGCGCAGCGCCTCGTCGTCGAAAAACCCGCGGTGATCGTACTGCTCGCCCGACATATCGTCGCCGCAATATAAAAGATAGCCGAGTTTTACGCCTCGGAAGCGCGCCACCGCCATGAGCGCAGCCGCCTCCATCTCCACGACGGCGCACCCTTCCGACCGGCGGAGCGCGACTTTTTCCGCCGTCTCGCGGTACAGTCCGTCCGTCGTCCACGTCTTGCCCACCGTATACGCAACGCCTGCGCGATCCAAGACATCGGCAATGCCCCGCAGCATGTCGGCGTCCGCCTCGATCTCGCGGGA
Source organism: Candidatus Gallimonas sp. (assembly GCA_048370055.1). GTDB lineage: Bacteria > Bacillota > Clostridia > Christensenellales > Borkfalkiaceae > Gallimonas. The sequence goes on from DBGBVX010000007.1 coordinate 9,198, forward strand.
GGGCGGCAGGTAGTGAAAGCTCGCGCCCTCGTCCCGCACGGCGCAATCGGGCAGGACGATCGCCCCGAGGGGCGCCTCCGAGAGCGAACCCGCGGCGCCGCATACCACAAACTTGCGCGCCCCTTGGTGAATGAGCTCGTCGAGCTGCGCCGCCGCGCCTGCCGAACCCAAAAATCCGCACACGAGCCCCATTTTTTCGCCGTCGACGTCGATCACGTACAGCGGCAGCTTGGCGGTGCCGGTATCCATACTGTCAACTTTTACGCCGCCGAGGCGCTTCGCCACGATCTCCACTTCGTCGTAGGAGAACGCAACCACGCATTTTTCGGGAACGACCCGCGGAATATCGAAGTCCGCGGGAGAAAAGACGGCTTCCTGCGCGGGATCGTATTCCAACAGCGGGTACTCCTTCTTTTGCATCTCGTCTCCTCCTATGTTTTATCGGGAAAATAGTACATCGGGCTCGCCTGTTCTTCCGTCACGAACCCGTGCGCCGCGTAAAATTTTGCGGCAGGATGCTCGCCGATGAGCGCGATCTTCAGATAACCGGCGTATTTTGCTTTGAGCCGCTCCAAAAGCGCCCCGCCGATCCCGCGGCACTGAACGTCGGGATGCACGAGCAGATAGTGCACATAGGCGGTCATTTCGCCGTCGTCCATGGCGGCGATGAGCCCGACGAGCCGTTCGCCCTCCCATGCCGAGATCACGGTATCGTATCCGCGGATCGCCCTCTGCAAGCGGTCGGGCACCTTTCCCGACGCCCATCCGACGGAGAGGAAAAGCGCCTCCAACTGCGATCGATCAAGGTCTTTTTTTGTGCTGTAAACGATCATAACTTTCTCCCTGTTTGGTCTCCTTGGACGGCGTCCGCCCTCTCCTCCCCGCGCAGGCGGCTTATACACCAACTCTTTTCGCCGCAGTGCGGACATCTGAGGCGGCGTTTGCGCATGGTATGCAGACTGAGCAGATATGCGGAGAAGGAGGGCACGAACAGCTTGCCGCACTTCGGGCAGGTATAAAATTCGATGTTGACCGCCACGACGAGAATGGGCGCAATGACAGCGGCGATACCAAGAAACGCGCATACAATGACGACGATCCGCGCCCACACGGGCAGATCGCAAAATGCCGCAATCAAAATGAGCGCGAGCCAAACGGCGACGGTCACCGCGCACGCCGTATTGCAGATAATGACTTTTTTGCGCGGCGAGGTGCGGTCGCGCGCGAGGTCCAAAAGCTGCTCCTCGGCGCGGCGGCGATAGGCGTCTCCTTCCAAACGTTCGCCCGCAAACAATTCATTGACAGAGACGTCCAACAGTTCGCTCACGGGCAGCAAAAGCGAGAGCTCGGGCATACCCCGCCCCGTCTCCCATTTGGAGACCGTCTTTTCCGAAATATTCAGCCGCTCCGCAAACTCGCTCTGCGTCCAACCGCGCTCCCTGCGGAGCTGTCTGATAAATGCCCCCGTTCTCGTCTGATCCATGACTGCCTCCAAGCAAAAACGTATCCTTTGCGTTTCAAGACTATTTTATCATATCCGCACGCATTTTTCCACCCACGGACCGTAGAGTTTACAATTTTTTTCTCGCCGAGACAGAGAGCGCAGCTCTCTTATGCCCAAAGCAAAAAGAAACGGACCTCGTTTCCGAGATCCGTCTCCGTGTTTTGAAAGGTGGCAACTACCTATCCTCCCGGGTCGTTAGACCAAGTACTTTGGGCGTAAGAGAGCTTAACTTCTGTGTTCGGAATGGGAACAGGTGGATCCTCTCTGCTATCGTCACCACCATGGTATATTAGACCCTTTCGGGT
>DBGBVX010000008.1:0-3869 GCA_048370055.1 Candidatus Gallimonas sp.
GCGGAAATTTATTTTATTTTTTGATGAATTTTTTCACTGACGGGGGTTGACTTGTCCGTGAAAAACCTTTATAATAAAAGTGTGCGTGCAAAGCGCTTGTTTTGCCGTGCAAATTTTGGAAGAAATATTAAAGTATTTGGAGGTTTTTCGATGACCAAGATGACGATTGACGGCAATACCGCCGCGTCGCACGTCGCCTACGCCTTCTCGGAAGTAGCGGCGATCTACCCCATCACGCCTTCCTCCCCGATGGCGGAATCCGCCGACGAGTGGGCGACTCAGGGCAGAGTGAACATGTGGGGGCAGAAGCTCCGCATCGCTGAAATGCAGTCGGAGGGCGGCGCAGCGGGCGCTGTGCACGGCTCCCTCTCCGCAGGCGCGCTGACGACGACTTACACCGCCTCGCAGGGACTTCTCCTCATGATCCCCAATATGTACAAGATCTCGGGCGAATTGCTGCCTATGGTCATGCACGTTTCGGCGCGTGCGCTCGCCGCACATTCGCTGAACATCTTCGGCGACCATCAGGACGTGATGGCTTGCCGTCAGACGGGCTTTGCGATGATCGCAGGCTGCTCGGTGCAGGAGGTCATGGACCTTGCGCTCGTCGCGCACCTCTCCACCCTCCGCGCGCGCGTTCCCTTCATCAATTTCTTCGACGGGTTCCGCACCTCGCACGAGGTCAGCAAGATCGACGTGATCGACTATGCGGAGATGAAGGCGATCTTCGACAAGAAGGGTCTCGATAAAGACGTGGCTGCATTCCGCGCCCGCGCCCTCAACCCCGAGCACCCCATTCAGCGCGGCACCGCTCAGAACGGCGACACCTATTTCCAAAACCGCGAGACGGCGAACAGCTACTACAACGCGACGCCCGCCATCGTGCAGGAGATGATGGACGAAGTGAGCGCGCTCACGGGCAGGAGCTACCACCTCTTCGAATACGTCGGCGCGCCCGACGCGGAAGAAGTCGTCGTCATCATGGGTTCGGGCGCCGAGACGGTGGAAGAATCCATCAACAAGCTCAACGCGCAGGGCAAGAAGTACGGCCTCATCAAAGTCCGCCTCTACCGCCCCTTCGTCACCGACGCGTTCGTCGCAGCCATCCCCAAGAGCTGCAAGAAGATCGCCGTTCTCGACAGAACGAAGGAGCCCGGTTCGCTCGGCGAGCCCCTCTACCTCGACGTATGCACGGCGCTGCTTGAAAAGGGCATAAAGAACATCGACGTGGTCGGCGGCAGATACGGCCTCGGCTCCAAGGAGTTCAACCCCTCGATGGTGCTCTCCGTGTATAAGAACCTCGAGCAGAAGCAGCCGAAGAACCACTTCACCGTGGGTATCTACGAGGATGTGACGAACTCCTCGCTCGACTTCTCCGAGAAGTTCGACGCGGCGCCCGCGGGCTCTACGAGCTGCAAATTCTACGGGCTCGGTTCGGACGGTACGGTCGGCGCGAACAAGAACTCCATCAAGATCATCGGCGACCACACCGATATGTACGCGCAGGCATACTTCTTCTATGATTCCAAGAAGTCGGGCGGCGTCACCGTTTCGCACCTCCGCTTCGGCAAGACGCCCATCCAAAGCGAGTACCTCATCGACGCGGCAGACTTCATCGCCTGCCACAACCCCTCTTACGTCATCCGTTACGACATGGTGAGCGACCTCAAGGAAGGCGGTTCCTTCCTGCTCAACGCGCCTTGGACGACAATCGAGGAGCTCGACGCAAACCTCCCCGCAAAGGTCAAGAACATGCTCGCAAAGAAGAAGGCGAAACTGTATGTGATCGACGCGATCGACATCGCCGCAAAGCTTGGGCTCCGCGGCAGAACGAACACCATTCTGCAGTCGGCGTTCTTCCTCATCAACGAGCAGATCATGCCCTATACCGAGGCGGTCGATCTGATGAAGAAAATGGCGTACAAGTCCTTCGCAAGAAAGGGCGACGCCGTCGTACAGATGAACTACAACGCGATCGACTCCGCAAAAGAGCACCTCGTCAAGATTGACATCCCCGACTATTGGGCAACGACCACCGAGGGCGCGGAGATGATCAAACTTGCGGATAACGACTACTTCAAGAACGTGGTCGCGCCCATCCTTGCGCTCGAAGGCGACAAGCTGCCTTCCTCCGCGTTCAATGCGGACGGTTCCGTTCCCACGGGTACGACCAAGTTCGAAAAGCGCGGCGTTGCCGTCAACGTGCCCAAGTGGGTGAAAGAGAACTGCGTACAGTGCAATCAGTGCTCCTTCGTCTGCCCGCACGCTTGCATCCGTCCCGCCCTCGTTGCAGACGGCGCGGACAAGCCCGAGAGCTTCGATACAAAGCCCGCGCTCGGCGTAAAGGGCTACGGGTTCCGTATGCAGGTGAGCCCGCTCGACTGTATGGGCTGCGGCGTTTGCGCAGACGTCTGCCCCGGCATGAAGGGCAACAAGGCGCTCGTGATGACGCCTTTCGCAGAGCTCGAAGTCGTCGAGGCAAAGAATTGGGATTACGCGGTCGATCTTCCCGAAGTCGACCTGAGCGAAGTCAAGATGGCGGACGTGAAGAAATCGCAGTTCACGCCTTCCCTCTTCGAGTTCTCCGGCGCATGCGCAGGCTGCGGCGAGACCCCCTATGTGAAGGTCGTCACGCAGCTCTTCGGCGACAGAATGATCATCGCCAACGCGACGGGCTGCTCCTCCATCTACGGCGGCTCCTCCCCTACATGCCCCTACACGGTGAACAAGCAGGGTCACGGTCCCGCTTGGGCGAACTCCCTCTTCGAGGACAACGCAGAGTTCGGCTACGGCATGAACCTTGCATACAAGGCAAGAAGAGCGGCGCTCAAAGATAAGGTCGCGAAGCTCGCAGAGCTTTGGAAGGACTACGCGGACGGCAAGGCTGCATGCGAGGCTTGGATCGCGGATATGGACGACGCCGAAGGCAGCAAGAAAGCGGCCGCAGCGCTCGTGAAGTGCTGCGAAGAGTGCAAGAACTGCGGCTGCGAGGCAGACGCGCTCGTCAAGGAAGTGCTTGCAGATAAGGACTGCCTCGTGAAGAAGTCCTTCTGGATCATCGGCGGCGACGGTTGGGCGTACGACATCGGCTACGGCGGACTCGACCATGTGCTCGCTTCGGGCGAAGACGTGAACGTGCTCGTGCTCGATACCGAGGTCTACTCCAACACGGGCGGTCAGGCAAGCAAGTCCACCCCCATCGGCGCGGTCGCGAAGTTCGCATCTTCGGGCAAGCGCGTCAAGAAGAAAGATCTGGGCATGATCGCGGCGACCTACGGCTATGTGTACGTTGCGCAGTGCGCAATGGGTGCAGACAAGAATCAGCTCGTGAAGGCGCTCAAGGAAGCGGAAGCTTACCACGGTCCTTCCCTCATCATCTGCTACGCGCCCTGCATCAACCACGGCATCAACATGAGCAAGTCGCAGTCCGAAGAGAAGGCGGCGGTCGACTGCGGTTATTGGCAGCTCTACCGTTACAACCCCGAACTTGCCGCAAAGGGCGAGAACCCCTTCACGCTCGACTCCAAGGATCCCACCGGCGACTATCAGGCGTTCATCCTCGGCGAAACGCGCTACGCTTCCCTCAAGAAGACGCAGCCCGCCGTTGCGGAAGAGCTCTTCAAGGAGACGGAAGAATCCTCGAAGGCGCGCCTTGCAGGCTATAAGAAGATGGCAGGCAAAGAATAACGTATAAAAAAGAACGGGTCGTATGACCCGTTCTTTTTTTACAGTTTTGGTGAATTATACTATTAAGTGCAACAGATGAGGGAGAAAAAAAGTAGTTCATACAAATCTGTGGTAAAATAGAGTTGCGAAACCAATTTACGTCAAAGGAGATCTGTATGAACTACCACCATTTTACCATAGAA
>DBGBVX010000009.1:0-12341 GCA_048370055.1 Candidatus Gallimonas sp.
AAGGGTGAGTCCTGCAACACTAAAAAAGAATCTGGCGCTTTTAAACGCCAGACCCAAGAAGGTTTTACATTACCATACACCACAAGATTTGTTTGATCAAAATCTTTCTAACTGTTGCACTTAAGTTGACAATTCACCCGAGCAGGTCTGAATGGGGAGCCGGTACTTTTCAGCGGTTGCGGCAAACTGCTTTGCAAGTTCGTTTTTCTGTTGCTTGGTAAGCGGGATGAGCTCCGGCATGTTGTGCGCGAGCTTGGCGTACATCTCCACAAAGCTGAAGATGCAGCGCGAGACGTACGGCGCGATGTGCGCGCAGAGATAGCTGAACGTCTCGATATGCCGTTCGACGGGATATGCGGGCGTGAGCAGAACGGGATCGTACCGCCATGCGAGTTTTTCCTTTCCGACGAGGGAGGAGAGCGCCCGCAGCGTTTCTATGCTCGTATCGATATCCGGAACGTTCGGCTCTACGTCTTTGCCGTAAGCGGTGATCGTATAGTGGAAGTATGTGCGGTATGAATCGCAGATCTTATGCAGACTTGCAAGCATGGGCGCATAGTTTTTGGAGCAGAAGATCACGGCGTCCACCTTGTCGGGGCGGAGTTCATAGCGCGTGACTTTGTTCGGAAAGAGGGGGTTGCGGGTAAAAACATACCCTTCGCGGAAGCGCTCCAAAAGCCATGCGCCGTAATGGTTTACAATATCCGTCCTCGCACCCACGTTGAGTATCATTTTCCGCTCCCTAAAAAATATTGACTATATTATAATACTTTTTCAAGAGACTGTCAACGGACATGATAAAAGAGCCCCCGAAAGGGAGCTCTTTTATGAAATGGGACAGGTGATTTGAAACGATGCGATTGTTAAGATCGCATCGTTTCAAAATATTCCCGTTTGGTGCCGCTGATCGGGGTCGAACCGATACGGTATCACTACCACAGGATTTTGAGTCCAGCGCGTCTGCCAATTCCACCACAGCGGCAAAAGCGATATAAGTATAGTATAATTGCCTGAAAAAAGCAAGCGATTTTTGCGTTTTCCTTGCAAAAAACTCCGCCGCGTGTTACAATAAGAGTATGGAAAAACTTGTTCTTATCGACGGCAACAGCCTTTTGAACCGCGCTTTTTACGCCATGAGCGTGTTTACCACCAAAGACGGACTTCCCACCAACGGGATATTCGGCTTTGTGAAACTGCTTTTTAAGATCATTGAAGATGAAAAGCCGAAATATCTTGCCGTCGCATTCGATGTGCATGCGCCCACGTTCCGCCATAAGATGTATGCGGACTATAAAGGAACGCGCAAGCCGATGCCGGAGGAGCTCGTCGTACAGGTCCCCGTCCTGAAAGATCTGCTCCGCGCGATGGATATCTGCATCGTTGAAAAGGAAGGGTACGAAGCTGACGATCTGATCGGTACGCTCTCAAAAAAATTCGACGGCGTCGATTCCCTCATTTATACGGGCGACAGGGATTCCTATCAGCTTATCGGCGAACATGTGAGCGTTTGTTTTACAAAGCGCGGCGTGAGCGACCTTGTGCGCCTCACCAAAGATAATTTTACAGAGCACGAAGGCATCGAGCCGTGGCAGGTCATCGAACTCAAAGCGCTGATGGGGGACAGTTCGGATAATATCCCGGGCGTGAAGGGCGTCGGACCCAAGAGCGCGCTCGCTTTGTTGCAGGCGTACCGCGATCTTGACGGCGTGTACGCCCATCTCGACGAATGCTCCGCGTCTCTCCGCGCAAAGCTCGCCGAGCACGAAGCGGACGCGCGCCTTTCCCGCACGCTCGCGACGATTGATACCCATGTACCGCTCGATATCACGTTGGAAAACTGCGCGCTGCACATTCCTTTTTCCGAAGAGGCGCGCAAGGCGTTCGCGCGCCTTGAGTTCCGTTCATTGGTCGGGAGCGAGTATTTCCCCAAGGAACAGAAATTTGAGCTCGTGTGCCACACCTGTACGGCGGACGAGCTGAACGACCGTGTCAGGGAGGCGGAGGCTTGCACGGAGTTTTCCCTGTGCGTTGAAACGGACGGTCTGCATCTCGGGATCGACGGGAAGGAATATCTGTTCCCGCTCCGTGCCAATTTCCTTGAGCCCGGGTTTTTTATGGAAGATCTCAGACCGCTGCTTACGGCGCTCTTCCGCAAGGAAAAGCACGCAGTCCTTGCCGATTATAAGGCGATCGCGCACCTCATGGATGGCGTTGGGATACAAATCGACTGCCGCGCGGAGGATGTTACGCTCTTGCGCTATCTGATCGATTCCAATCTGCGCCCTTCGGGCGCCAAGGCGTTCGCGCAGGATTACGCTATGCCGGAGGATTGCTGCGCCTGCGCGCTCATGCGCGCCTACCGCGACGCGGAGGAAAAAACGCGTGGCACCGCGGAGGAAAAACTCTACCGCGAGCTTGAACTCCCGCTCTCGCAGGTGCTCTTCGAAATGGAGCGCACGGGCGTCAGGGTGGACATGAGTAAATTTTCCGCCTTTTCGGAAAAATTCAAGGGCGCGATGGCGGAACTTTCCGCGCGCATCTTCGAGCTTGCGGGCGTTGCGCCCTTCAACCTCAATTCTCCCTTTCAGCTCTCCGAAGTGCTCTTCGATAAGTTGGGTTACAGTGCGAAGGGCGTTAAAAAGAACATCCGCGGAGGGTATTCGACGAGTGCGGAGGTGTTGGAAAAACTTGCCGAAGAGCACGAGATCGCGCGGCTTATCCTGCAATACAGGGAAGTGCAGAAGCTCCAATCCACCTATGTGGACGGTATCCGCCCGCTCGTCAAAAGCGGCATCGTCCACACGACTTACAATCAGACGATGACGACGACGGGGCGGCTCTCGAGCGCCAATCCCAATCTGCAGAACATTCCCGTCCGCACCGAAATGGGAAGAGAGCTCAGAAAGCTCTTTATCGCGCGCGAAGGGAATATCCTCATCGACGCCGATTATTCTCAGATCGAACTCCGCCTTTTGGCGCATTTTTCGGGCTGCAAAGCGCTGCGCGAGGCGTACCGCGCGGGGGAGGATATCCATGCCGCAACGGCGGCGCGGCTCTTCCATACGCCGCTTGCCGAGGTAACGCCCGCCATGCGGCGGCGCGCCAAGACGATCAATTTCGGCATTATCTACGGGATGAGCGCGTTCGGCATGGCGAAAGATCTCGGCTGCCCGCCCGACGAGGCGCAGCGCTATATCGACGCCTACTTTGCCGCGCATCCCGAGGTAAAGAGTTATATGGAGGAGAACGTCCGCCGCGCCAAAGAGGACGGATATGTCACCACGGTGCTCGGGCGCAAGCGGTTTATTCCGGAACTCAAATCGGGGAACTATAATCAGCGCATGTTCGGCGAACGCGCGGCGATGAACATGCCCTTACAGGGCAGCGCCGCCGATATCATCAAGATCGCCATGCTGCGCGTAAACGACAGGCTGAAAAAGGATAATTTCCGTTCTAAGCTCGTTCTGCAGGTGCACGATGAGCTTGTTTTGGACGCGCCCGAGGAAGAGACGGAGCACGCAAAGATCATGCTGAAAGAGGAGATGGAGGCTGCGATCCAATTGGAAGTACCGCTGATCGCGGATGTCTCCGTCGGGAAGAGTTGGTATGACGCAAAGTAAAAAGATCGCCGTCACGGGCGGGATCGGGAGCGGGAAATCATATGTCTGCGCACTGCTTAAAGGGCACGGGTACCCCGTATTTTCCTGCGACGAGATCAACCGCGGGCTTTGGGCGGACGCGGCATACCGCGCCGCGCTCGGAGAGCTCTTCCCCGAATGTACCGAAAACGGGGAGATCAGCAGACGGCTGCTTGCGGAAAGGGTATTCTCCGATCGCGGCGCGCTCGGGCGGCTCAACGATTTTTCCCATCCGCGCATCATGCGCGCTCTGCTCGATCGTATGGAGCGCGCCGGCTGCCTGTGTTTTGCGGAAGTCCCGCTGCTCTTCGAGGGCGGGTACGAAACTCTCTTTGACGGCGTGATCGCCGTGCGGCGCGACGATGCGGCGCGCCTCGAAGCGGTCATGTCGCGCGACGGGCTCTCGCGGGAAGAAGTCCTTGCGCGCATGAAAGAGCAGTTTCTGCCCGAAAGACTCAGCGAAAAGGCTTGTTACATCGTTGAAAACAGGGGCGGCACGGAGGAACTTGACCGTCAGATCGGAGCCATCCTCAAAAAAATTCAAACAGAAACGCCCTGAACGGGAAAGTACGGCGCGATCGGCGCATACTGCTAAGGTATGAAAGTCTGTCGTGCCGTTTTCATTTCGGTCGCCGTTCTGTTGTTTGTCGTCTTCGGATTGCTGATCGTGCGTGCAACGTATCCGCGGCCCTATCCCGACGAGGTGAAAAAGAGCGGGCTTGCGCCTGCGCTCGTCTATGCCGTTATCAAGGCGGAGAGCAGCTTTCGCGAAGACGCCGTCAGCCGCGCGGGCGCGGTAGGGCTCATGCAGATCAGGCCTGCAACCGCAGAATTCATCTGCGCAAAAAAGGGGATAGCCTTTGACGCCTCCCGTCTGAAAGAGGGAGAATACAATATTTCGGTCGGCTGTATGTATCTTGAATACCTGATGGGGCGGTTCACCGTACTCGAAACGGCGCTCGCCGCCTACAATGCGGGGGAAGGAAAGGTGTGCGAGTGGCTGAAAAACAAGGCATATTCCGCCGACGGCACGGTTCTTCAGCAGATCCCTTATCCCGAAACGGCGGCATATATAAAAAAAGTTGCAAAATTCCGTAAAAATTATGAAATTTTCTATGGAAAAACTTGACTTTTACTTTTGTTTGCGGTACAATAACAAAGCTGTCAGCGAGATGCGGTCGTGGCGGAACTGGCAGACGCGCAAGACTAAGGATCTTGTGGTTCACACCATGCAGGTTCAATTCCTGTCGACCGCACCAAAAAAAGACTCTGCGTTGTGCAGGGTCTTTTTTCATGAACGGGAATTTCGACAGGAATTGAGGGTGGAGGCGTTTGCGGGAGCAAACGGTTTGCGCGGCGGAAATGGTAACAGAACGTGCGGGAGCAAACCGCATCAGCCCTGTGTGGGCTGTGCGCCGGGGCGCGCCGCTAAAGGCGCAATTCCTGTCGACCGCACCAAAAAAAGACTCTGCGTTGTGCAGGGTCTTTTTTCATGACCGAGAATTCGACAGGAATTGAGGGTGGAGGCGTTTGCGCGGCGGAGACGGTAACGCATGAAAAGGGCGGGCAGAGCGTTTTTTCGCTCTGCCCGCCGCATCGTCTGATATTCTTGATGTGACCCGTCAGTTTGTCTGCAATGCAATCGGCCAGGCGGGAAAGCTGTCATAATCGATTTCCGTCATGGAAAGCATCTGATAGGTACTCGCGTCATATCTGCAGATATAATATCGATATCCGGGGTCGCGGCTCTCGTATCGGCTGACCGGGATAAGAATTTCATTTCCGCACGGCGAAAAGGACGGATAACCGTCGATGCTCTCATATCCCCGCGGCAGTGTTATTCGCCTGCACTGAGAAAATGATTCCAGCGAAAATACGTAGAAGTGTTTTCCGTTCTCCAAGGCAGCCAGCGTTTTTTCATCGGGGGAGATGTCTGCCGTATAAAGGTAGTTAAAACCGCTCTTTCGGAAGAGAAGTTTTCTCGTAGTTCTATCCGACACCCGTACACTGCCGCCGCTCAGTTCTGCAATATAGTGATCCGTCGTGATCGTGAAAAAGGTTCGGGAATTTGTATCAAAATCAAAAATATATTGCCACTTTCTGTTTTCCGTACGCTTCTTGTTCATGGCGGATTCCCATTTAAGAGATCTTCTTCGTTTTCAGACTTTTACAGACGGTTTGAATTGATCTAATATCTCACTTTTATCGTTTTGCGCGGGCATGCCTCCGCGCACTTACCGCAGTTCACGCACTTTTCGTAATCGATGACGGGGAGGTTATCCTGCATCGTAATGGCACCCTCCGGGCAGGTACGCGCACATTTACCGCATCCGATACAACCGTATGCGCACGCGTCCATGACCGCCTTGCCGCGCTCATGCGAGGAGCAAGCCACATATACTTTCGCATCTGCGGGAATACGGTCAAATAGTTTTTTCGGACAGGCGAGGATGCACGCTCCGCAGGAAATGCATCTGTCAGGATCGGCGTCCGCCTTTTCATTTTTAAGGCAGATCGCATTCTCTGGGCAGACGCGCATGCAGTTTCCGTCTCCGAGGCAGCCGTATTTGCACACTTTATGACCGCCCGAGAGCTTTGCGTCCTCGGCGCAATCCTGCGCGCCGCAGTATGTAAAGGCGTCTTTGGCATTTACGCCGCCCGAACAGCGGCATACGCTGACGGTCGGCTTGCTTGCGGCAAAAGGTACGCCCAGAACCTCGGCAATGATCGCCTTCTGCGACGCCTCCGTCACATGACAGTCGGAAAGGGTCGCCTCGCCTTTGGCGAGTTTTTCCGCAAATCCGGCACAGCCGGTACAGCCGCAGCCGCCGCAATTCGCGCCTGCGAGGTGCGAAAGGATATTTTCTACCTTTTCGTCTGCGTTGGTCTTGCAAAACTTTGCAACGAGAAGAATACAGACGGTGAGGATGACCGCGATCGCTGCAAAGATACCGAGCACGATCCCGACCTGCGCCCAGTTGACGGACGCCATGATCATATTACTCATTTCCGCACCTCCTTACAGCAGCGAGAAGACGTAGAACGCCATCGCCATAAAGCTCGCCGCCACCATCGTGATGGGGAATCCCTTCATACACTTTGCCACGGGAAGTTTTTCCAGCTTTTCGCGTACACCGCCCATGAGTACCATTGCAACGCTGAAACCGATCCCCGCAAACAGCGCATAGAGGAGCGCGAACCCAAGATTCATGGAGATCCCTTCCGCAACGCCCGATACGATTTCGGAAACATCGTTTACAAGCAGGAGCTCTGCAACGCCGAGGATCGCGCAGTTCGTCGTGATGAGCGGAAGATAGATGCCCATGGAACGATAGAGTGCGGGCGAAAGTTTTTCGATGATCTTCTCGAGCATCTGTACCAGCGCCGCAATGACAAAGATAAAGAAGATGATCTCAAGGTATTCGATCCCGAGCGGAACCATAATGTAAGTATAGAGGGGATAGGTCACCAGCGTTGCCAGGATCATGACGAGCGTGACGGCAATTCCCATCGAGAGCGCGCTGTTCGTCTTTTTGGAGACGCCGAGAAACGGACAGATGCCGAGGAATTTCACAAGAATAAAATTCTGCGAAAAAACGGCGGAGATGATGATGAGGAAAATGGTTGCAGCCATATTATTTCACCTCCTCCGCAGAACTTTCCACGGCGGGCAGCGGCTGATCGCCTGCCGGAACGCGCAGCAGCCTTGCCTGTTTCGCGCGCCTTGCCTTATCTGCCTGATCTGTGATCAGAACGAAAAGGGCGATGCAGATCCCGTATACAAAGAAGGCTCCCGCGGAATTAGTAAAGAATCCGATCTTAAAGTCCATGACCTGGATCCCGAAGAAGGAACCGCTTCCCAAAAATTCGCGGATGATACCGATGACGGTGAGCGCGCAGGTAAGCCCAAGCCCTGTAAAGATACCGTCGATGGCGCTGTCAAGCACGGGCTGTTTGCTCGCAAATGCCTCGGCGCGCCCGAGTATCACGCAGTTGACGACGATGAGCGGCAGAAAGACGCCCATCGAATCGTACAGATCCGGAATGTACTTTTCCAGCACCATGCGGAGCAACGTGACCATCGTTGCAATGATGACGACGAATGCGGGGATGCGCACCGTATTGGGAATGACCTTGCGCAGAAGAGAAATGATGACGTTGCTCAGAAGGAGCACGACGGTGACGGAAAGTCCCATGCCGAAACTGTTGACGGCAGAGGTGGACATGCCGAGGGTCGCACAGGTGCCGAGCACGAGTTTGAAGGTCGCGTTGTTGGTGATCAGTCCGTCGTACGCGATCTTTCCGTAATGTTTGATCTTACCGTTCATGCCTCGCCTCCCATAAAGACGGTTCGGAAACATGCAAGCGCCGTGTTCACGGCATTGCATATTGCCGTCGAAGTCATGCTTGCGCCCGCCACAATGTTATTGAGATCGCCCGTCATGTTCTCGTTTGCCGTAAAATCCTTGCCGCTTGCCACGAGTTCATCCTGATTTGCAAACAAGGCATAGAAGGATTCTCCGAAGTTTCCCATCAGGGTCTGTCCGCTGTTGGAATCGTAAACGACTTTTTCGATGCCCGTGAGCACAAGATCGTTTTCTTCGCGGCTGCCCGTACAGGTAATGATCGTCCACAAAGTCACGGTGCCGTTCGAATATCCGCCTTTGCCCGTCGTCTGAAAGAGGTAATTGCCATCGTCCTGAACGTAGTACACGGCGTCCACCGTGCCGTTGTTGTAGGTGCGTTCCTCTTCGGAAAGTTCGATCTCCTCCGCGGTCACTTCCGTTCCGTAGATCTTTGCGAGCGAACGCGCGAGCCGTTCTTCATCGGAAACATACAAAAGATCGTTGAAGACGGCGAGAAGGGCGCCTGCAACGAGGACGATGACGATGAGCACCGCAAGACTTTTGAACGCCGTGCTCTTGAAAAATTGTTTTACGGTCATTTTTTCGCCTCCTTCGTCTTTTTTGCCCGCACAAATCCGAAGGGACGGGGTTTGATCGCAAGATCGATGAGGAATACGAGGAAATTCATGAGCAGGATACAGAAGGAAACGACCTCGATGCCCGTAGCCTTTCGCAGTCCTGCCGTCAGCAGACCGAGCGCAACAAAGTAAATGATATTGCCGAGTTTCGATTTCGGAGATGTCACATAATCTGTCGCCATGAACATCGCGCCGAGGAAGAGACCGCCCGAAAGCACGGATGGCAGGAATGCCGAAAAATCAAAACCCTCCAGCGCGACCGAAAACAGACCGCATACACCGATATAGAGGAGGGGCAGGTACCATTTGATAACGCCGCGCACGCAGAGATAGACGTACCCTGCAAGAAGGGCAAGTTTGCACGTTTCGCCGATGCATCCCGCGACGCCCGTGCCGAGGAACAGATCGAGGTTGGAGATCGTCGCGGTGCCGTTCAGGAAGTTGCCGAGCTGCGTTGCGCCCGCCGAGATCGCGCCGTCCGCGTAGGAGAGGATGGGCGCAAAGTTTGCTTCGGGATATGAGACCATCGCCATAAAGGAGATAAAGAGGAAGATCCTCCCCGCAATGGCGGGATTTACGATATTCTTTCCCGTTCCGCCGAAGAGCATCTTCACGACGGCGATCGCAAAGATCGCGCCGAGCACGGGCATATAGAGCGCTTCGAGGGAGGCGGGGCAGCACAGCGCCAACAGAAGCCCCGTCACAAGCGAGGTGAAGTCGAACTGCCCGATAAACTCTATGAGCGTCTCCTTTCCGTGCCGCCAGATTTTGTGTTCGACGATGTACCAACAAAATTCCGTCAGCGCGGCGGTGACCATGGCGAGCACGATGGTGACGGCGGCGACCCAGCCGAAGAACACGATGCCCGCAACCGCCGCGGGGAGGAGTGCAATGAGCACGTCGAGCATGATGTGTTTTGTCGTGCGCGGCGAACGGATGTGCGGCGCAGCCGATACGATGAGATTCATGCCTTTTTCCTCCGTAAGTTTTCTTTCGCCGTTTTGATCGCCTGCGCAAGCGGACGGCGGGCGGGGCAGATGTATGTGCATGCGCCGCACTCGATACAGCTCAGAACGCCGCCGTATTTATCGGCGTTTTCATACTCCTTGGCGTTTGTGTAAAACTCCGTCTGCATGGGCATGAGCTTCATGGGGCATACGTCCGCGCATCTTCCGCAGTTGATGCAGTTTGTGGGCGCGTCGGTATTCGTCTCCTCCTTGGTGAGGAATAAAAACCCGCTCGTCGTCTTGGTGACGGCGCTTGCTTCGCCCGTCAGCGCCGTGCCCGTCATGGGGCCGCCCGCCACAAACTTGACGGCGTCTTTCACGCCGCCGCATTCGGCAATGAGGGCGGAAAGCGGTGCGCCGATGGGGCAGACGAGGTTTTTCGGCACGGCGATCCCCGCGCCCGAAACGGTGACGACGCGCTCAATGAGCGGTTTTCCCTGTTCGACCGCCTCGCATACGGCGAACGCCGTTCCCGCGTTCTGTACGATGACGCCCGCATGTGCGGGGAGCTTCCCGAGCGGCACCTTGCGCCCCGTGCAGCAGTAGATGAGCTGTTTTTCCGCACCCATCGGGTACTGCTTTTTGAGCGCGACGACGGAGAGATCGCTCTCCTCGAATACGGCGATCGCCTCGGGCTTGTTGCGTTCGATGGCGATGATGATGTTGCTCACGCCGAGCGCCTTTGCCATGTACTTTGCGCCGCGTACGATCTCCGCGCTGCGGTGTTTCATCAGAACGTCGTCGCAGGTAAGGTATGGCTCGCACTCTGCGCCGTTGACGATGAGCGTATCCACGGGAACGGGCGGCTTGAGCTTGACGTGCGCCGGAAATCCCGCGCCGCCCATGCCGACGATCCCGCTCGCTTCGATGCGCGCCATGATCTCCTCGGCGCTCGGCGAAGAGAGGGGCGGCATGAACGCCTCCTCCTGCGTCTCGTCGGGCGCGATCACGATATGTACGCAGCTTCCGCCGCGGCCGTCGGGGCGCTCTTCCACGGCTTTCACTTCGCCTGCAAGGCTCGCGTGGATATTCGCGGAGACGGCGCCCGCCGCTTTCGCGATGAGCTCCCCGCGCTTTACATGCTGCCCGACGCTGACGACCGCCTCCGCGGGCGCGCCCGCGTGCTGACGGAGCGGAATTGCGATCTCGCCGCGTATTTCCGCCCGCTCGATGGGCAGGTTTTCCGTGGGCGCCTTGTGCCCCGCGAGCCTTACGCCGCGGAAGAAGGGCTTGCCCTTGATTGCCTTCACTTGAGTTCCTCCTTTCTTGCTTCCGCCTCCGAAAAAAACTTTTTGGGAAGCGCTTTGAGCGTCCATGCGACGATCAGCCCCACGACGGCTCCCGAGCCTGCGCCCATCAGACAGAGATAGGGCGCGTAAACGAAGAGGAGCGTCGTGCCTGTGAGTGCGCAATAGACGAACAGCTGCACGAGATTATGAACGACTGCGCCCGCCACGGATATCGCGGTGAAACTTACGCGGGGGAGCGCAAACAGCAGAAGGCGGGAGACGATTGTCGAAAGGACGCCCGCCGTCAGGCTGTAAAGGAGCATGGAAAGATTGCCCGCAAAAAGACTTCCCAAAAACGTGCGCACAAACACGACGATGAGCGCCTCGGGAAGTCCGCATAAAAGCAGCGCGAGCAGAGAAAAGATATTGGCAAATCCGAGTTTCGCGCCGGGCAGAAAGGGCATGGGAATAAGGCTCTCAAGCATGAAAGCCGCGAGCCCGAGCCCCGTCAGGATACCGAGCACGGCGATCTTCCGCCCCGCGCCCCTTGTCTTTCCGTTCTCCATATGAATATAATTATAATTTTGTCACGCGCGAAAGTCAAACAATTCGACCGCGCGCACGGCAAAACATCCCTTGCAAAAAATTATCAAAGGTATAACCGCCGCGGATAGACGGGCAACTGCGGCGAACATTTTCTGTAAGCCGCGGTTGGTTGATTTGGCATAATGGCTATGGTATAATTGCGAATCAGGAGGAAGAATATGAAAAATCATACTTCAAAACTTTCATCCAATCTTGCGCGCCTTCGGCAGGAGACGGGATATACGCTCGAGATGGTCGCCGCGCGCATCGGTGTAACGCGGCAGGCGATCGGAAAGTGGGAGACGGGCGAAAGCATGCCCGATCTCGTTCATGCGGCGGCGCTTGCGCAGTTTTACGGCGTAACGCTCGATGCGCTCCTCACGCACGATGAAACGGCGTTCGGCTATCCTGTTCCGCCCAAGGGCAAGCACATTTTCGGGATCGTCACCGTGGGGGAGCGCGGACAGATCGTACTGCCCAAACGCGCGCGTGATTTGTTCGGATTAAAGGCGGGCAGCCGGCTCGTCGTGCTCGGCAACGAAACAGAAGGAGAGCGCGGCATTGCGCTTGTGGAGAGCGAGCTCATGTTTGCTTACGCCGCAAAAATAATGGAACACATGGAGGAAAAGCAATGAACGCACTCGAAGTTGAGGGGCTTTGCAAACAATATCCCGCTTTTACGCTCAGCAACGTCTCCTTCGCTGTTCCGTGCGGCAGTATCGTCGGCTTTTTGGGGCGCAACGGTGTGGGGAAAAGCACCACGCTGAAACTCATCGCGGGACTTGTGCGCGCGGATCGCGGCGCGATCCGCATTTTCGGGCAGGAACAGCGCCACACAGACGCGGAGATGCTCGGCGTCGTTTTCGGCGGAACGGAGTTTTATTCCTATAAAAAGATC
>DBGBVX010000010.1:0-9717 GCA_048370055.1 Candidatus Gallimonas sp.
CCGCCCTCTCTGTTGCCCTGAAAATCAGCCGTTGACAAGTTTTTCGAACACGGAAACGACGTATTCCGCGATCGCGCAGTCCTCCGCCTCCGTGCCGCCGCCCACGCCGACGCCGCCCGCGATCTTACCGCCGGCAAAGAGCGGATACCCGCCCGCGACGAGCGTAATGCGGGGATCGTTCGTCTGAATCGACATGAGAGACGCCCCTTCCGCAGCGCACGCCGCGACGTCCTTCGTTCTGCACTGTGTTACCGCAGCCGTATACGCCTTGCCGGGCACGAGCGTGACGCTCAGGACGAGCGCCTCGCCGTAGCGGCGGTATACGCGCGGCAAGCCGTGTTCGTCGCTGACCGCAAAACTGATATCAACGCCGAGCTCCCTGCTCTTTTCGCGCGCGGCGCGGCACAGTTCATCGCAAAGTTCATCCGTCAGAATCATGATTTTTCTCCTTTTCACAAGTTTCGGGACTTTCGTCCTTCCCTCATTTTAGCGCGAAAAGCAAAAAAATACTTGCCCGTTTCTGCGGAAAAGTTGCACGTTCCTGCAGACCTCAGCGCTCACGCAGCTTTTTGCGGAGCGCCGAAATATCGTCTTTCGGCGAGGCGCCGAACATCTTTTTATAGTCGCGGATAAACTGCGAGAGGCTCTCGTAGCCGACGTCGAGCGCCGCGTCGGTCACGGCGGCGTTTTCGTTGAGCATCTGCCGCCGCGCCTCGGTGAGGCGCAGGCGCTTTTGGCATTGCAAAGGACCCATGCCGACGGCGCTTTTGAACTTCTGATGAAAGCCGGAAACGCTCATGTGCCGCGCCTTCGCCAATTCTTCGACGGTGAAATCGGCGCGGAAATTGCGCTTGATCCAATCGTTCGCCTCGTAGATCTCGCCCGCCTCGGAAATATTGATGATGCTCTGCAGAAACTGCTTTCCGCAGGCGGAGCGAAGCACGCAGAAAAGGAGCTCCCGCTTGATATGTCCGGCGAGGTAGGAGAGCGAATCGACGTCCTCAAACAGCGAAAGAAGGCGCGCAAGGCACCCCGCGAAGTCCTCTTCCGCGCGCTCCGAAGGCGCGGCTTTCTCCCGCAGGATACGCTCCGCAAGGTCGCCTTCGCAGGCAAGCACGACGGAGATCGCCTCCTCCGCCGTAAACGCAACGCTCACGGCAAGAAAATCGCTGTGCGCGGAAAATCCGACGACCTCGCCGCGGAAGGGCGTATCGATGGCGGAGACGGAGATCTGCCCCGCGACGTAATCGAGGATGCCCGAAGGCGTGTGCAGGCGCATACTGCCCTCTGCGGGAAAGTACAGATACAGTCCCTGCGCGGGAAGAACGATCTCTTCGGCGCGGGAACGCCACACCGTGAGATAGGGTACGGGCGTTTGGTTCGCGCCCTCCGCAAGCGGCATACGCCGCAGAAGACCGCATAATTTTTGCAGTTGATCGCCCATCGCCGCCCTCCTTTTCCCCTATTATATCTTTTTCCGCGCAAAAAGGCAAGCGGACGCCGCCGCAGCAGCCGTCCGCTTTTTTAACCCGTTTTATACAGCTTTGGTACGGAACGTGACCGTAACGCCTCCCCCGCCGAGCGCATCCGCAAGCCCCGCGGGATCGTCGACCGCGCCGAGCGGCGTATAGGCGTAGGAAGTGGAAAAATCCTCGTAAAACAGCACGACGCAGGACGAACCGAACAGCATGAGATCGCCGCAGCGTATTTTTTCCGGCAGAACGGGCGCGGCGGGCAAAGTCTCTTCGAGGTAACAGTACTTCTCGTTCCCGTTGAGCTCCCGCATGGAGAGCGTGAGCGGCAGCTTTTGCGCAAACGCCTGCGCCGCGGCGGTATCGGCAAGCGCTGCGGAAAAAATCAGATCGCCGACGGCGATTTCCAACGCGTCAGTCATTGCTTCCTCCTCCTGAGACGGTCCCTCCGCTCCGTGCGGCGGCTCCTGCGGCTGCGGCGCGCAGCCTGCCGCCGACAGCAGCAGTCCGAACGCAAGCGCGGCGCAGAGAAAACTTTTTATGCGCATCGCCGTCAGCCGTTCAGCGCGCCTTTCAGAAACGCTTCGATCTTATCGAACGGGATCTTCGAGGTATCGTCGTAAAGATCGATATGAATGGCGTTCGGGACGACATACAGCTCCTTGGGCTCGTTCGCCTCGCGGTATGCGTACTCGGAGAACCACTTGGAATGTGCGTCCGCCCCGACGAGGAAGAGAATGGGGCGCGGCGAAATTTCCGCAATGTGCGCGGCAAGCGGGTAGTTCATGAACGCCATGCTGCTCGTCGTGGTGAAATTCCCGCGCGCACGGGGATGATGCCCGCGCTTGGTTGCGTAGAATGTAAACCACTCGCGGTCCACGCCCGTGACCGAGGCGGGCACTTCGTCGTAGGGCGTCTCGGGAAAGGTCGGGATATACTCCGGCGCGCCTTCGTCGACGTCCTTCCATCTGCGTGCGGCGAGCGCGTCAAGCGCGGCGGAGCGTTCGGACGCCGTCATGCCGTCCTCCCACCCTCTCGCCTGCACGCGGGAGATATCGTACATGCTCGCGGTGACGACCGCCTTGATGCGCTTATCCGTCTGCGCGGCGGAAATGGCAAAGCCGCCGCTCCCGCAGATGCCGAGCGCCGCGATCTTTTCACGGTCGACAAAGCCGAGCGTGCCGAGAAAGTCGACGCCTGCGGAGAAGTCCTCCGAAAAGATCTCGGGCGAAGATGTGTGGCGCGGCTCCCCCTCGCTCTCGCCGTTGAAAGACGGGTCGAAGGTAAGCGCCGCAAACCCGCGCTTGGCAAGCTCGTTGGCGTACACGCAGGGGCCCTGCTCCTTGACGCCGCCGTAGGGCGCGCCGATGACGACGGCGGGAAGCCGTTTTGTGCGGTCTGTCTCCTTTGAGAGGTACAGATCTCCCGCCAACGTGATCCCGAAGCGGTTCTTGTAGCGCACGTGCGTTCTCTCGACGCCTGCGTCGAGCGGGGCAATGTAGTGTTCCATGTTCATTCCTCCTTTCTTCCGATTTTCTTGACGACCCTTGCGGGAACGCCCGCTGCGACAGTATCGGCGGGGACGTCCTTGGTGACGACCGCCCCCGCCGCGATCACGCAGTTATCGCCGATGTTCACGCCGGGGAGCACCGTCGCGTGCGCGCCGATCCATACGTTTTTGCCGATGCGGATGGGCGCGGGGCGCATACTCCCGCGCTGTTCGGGCGCGAGGTCGTGATTGAGCGTTGCGAGCACGACCTGATGCCCGATGAGGCAGTCGTCGCCGATGAAGATGCCGCCCTGATCCTGAAAACAGCACCCTGCGTTGATGAAGACCCGCCTGCCGAGGCGGATATTTTTGCCGAAGTCGGTATAAAAGGGCGGGAAGAGCCGGAATTCCTCATCCACCTGTTCCCCGATGAGCTGCGAAAAGAGCTCGCGCAGCTCGTCGTCCGTGTGAAATGTATTGTTGATCTCGCAGGTGACGCGCCGCGCCGCCTCCGCCGCCGCGACCATGAGAAGATGCGCTTCGCTCCCCGCCGTAAGATATTCCCCGCGCGCCGCAAGCGCCCTGTATTCCTCGATATCCATCGCATTCTCCTTACACTGCCATTATACGAGGAGGGCGCATTTATGTCAAATACTTATATTGCATGGAATACCATAGTTGACAGTTATGGAAATTTCCATTATAATGATCGTATCAACGTAACGGGAGGCGCCAAAATGGAGCTGAGAGAACTCCGCTATTTTCTTGCGGTGGCACGGGAACAGAACATCACGAAGGCAGCGGAGGCGCTGTATATTTCGCAGCCCTCCCTCTCCAAACAGATGCAGAACCTTGAAAAGGAGATCGGGCGCCCCCTCTTTGTAAGGGGCAGCCGGAAGATCGTGCTGACGGAGGCGGGCGTACTGCTCAGAAAGCGCGCGGAAGAGCTGTTGGAGCTCTACGACAAGACGGAAGCGGAGCTTGCCGCGCCCGAGGAGACGGTGTGCGGAGAGGTGCGCGTCGGCGGCGGGGAGAGCTACGCCGTGCAGACGGTCGTACGCGCCGCAAAGCGGGTGCAGGCGCGCTATCCGCACATCACCTTCCGCTTTTTCAGCGGCGACGCGGACGACATAACGGAGAAACTCGAGCGCGGGCTCATCGACTTCGGGATCATGGTCGACCTTGCCGACATCGCGCAGTATAACGCCCTGCGCCTTCCCCTCGCCGACCGTTGGGGCGTGCTCATGCGGCGGGACAGCCCGCTCGCCGGAAAGAGCGCCGTGACCCCCGACGATCTGAGCGGGCTCCCCCTTCTGTGCTCCAAACAGATGTTGGAAAAAAAGGGCGTCATCCGCGAATGGCTGCAAAAAATAGAGCGGCAGGACGTGCGCGCGACGTTCAACCTCGTATACAACGCTTCGCTCATGGTGCAGGAGGGCGTCGGCTATGCGATCACTTTGGAAAAGCTCATCAATACAACGGGCGAAAGCACGCTGTGCTTCCGCCCGCTCCTCCCCGAAGTGACGACGCACCTCGACTTTGTATGGAAAAAACACGCCGTATTTTCAAGGGCTTCCCGAATCTTCCTCGACGAGGTGAACCGCCTTTTGCAGGAAGCGGTCAGATCGTTTTGAACCGCCCGAGCGCCTTCATGATCTCCACATAGACGAGCGGGAACACGGAGAGCGCGATCATGAGGAGCCAATGCCATACGCCGAGCGGAACAAGCCCGAAGAGCTGCGCCACGGGCGGCACGGCGGTGATGAGCACCATGACGACGGTGCCGAGCAGCGTGGTGCCGACCACGAGCCTGTTCACCCCCATGCCGCGCTGAAAGGCGGAATAGCGGCTGCGGCAGTTGTAGACGTGCACGACGGTCGTCAGCCCCATGACGAAAAAGGTCATCGTCTGCGCGACGGCGGCGGAGGGCGCGATCCCGCCGATCGGGCAGTACAGCCCGACGCACATGGGAATGAGCGTGACGACGGTGAACACCGCGGTGATCTCGATGATTTTTGTGATGAGCCCATCCGAGAAGATGCTCGATCCCTTTTTCACGGGCGGCTTCTGCATGATATCGGGGTCGGCTTTTTCCAAACAGAGGCTGAAACCCGGGATGCCGTCGCACGCCACTTTGATGATGAGGAGCTGCAGCGCCGTGACGGGCGAACCCCACCCGAAGATGAGCGACAGCAGGACGATGGTGAGCGCGGAAAAGTTACAGCCGAGCATGGAATAGAGCGATTTGCGGATATTGGAATACACGCGCCGCCCCTCCGCCACGGCGGCGACGATGGTGGCGAAGTTATCGTCGAGCAAGATCATATCCGCCGCCTCTTTGGCGACGTCCGTACCCGAACCCATCGCGATGCCGACGTCCGCCGCCTTGAGCGCGGGCGCGTCGTTCACGCCGTCGCCCGTCATGGCGACGACCTCCCCCGCCGCCTGAAACGCCTTGACGATGCGGATCTTATCCTCGGGCGAGGTGCGTGCGAATACGCGGTACTCCCCGATGACGGCGGCGAGCTGCTCATCGGAGAGCGCGCGCAGTTCCGCGCCGTTCATGATCTTTTTATCGCCGTACAAAATACTGATGCGCTCGGCGATCGCCTTAGCGGTATCGAGGTGATCGCCCGTGATCATCACCGTTTTGATGCCCGCCTCTTTTGCGATTGCGACGGCGCGGGCGCTCTCTTCGCGCGGCGGATCGATGATGCCCGCGAGCCCGCCGAAGGTGAGCCCGCTCTCCAATATCTCCGCGTCGCGGGGCGGCTCCTCCGCATACGTTTTATACGCCACGCCGAGCACGCGGAGCGCTTCGCGCGCGAAGGCGCTGTGCGCGGAGAGGATCGCGCCCTGCAACGCGTCGTCGGGAGCAAGCCGGATACGGTCGACGGCGCCCTTCGTGACGGAGAGGTACCCCTCGGGCGTGCGGTAGAGCACCGTCATGAGCTTGCGCGCGGAGTCGAAGGGGATCTCAAAGACCTTTTTTGCGGTACCCATGTCTGCGAGCCCCCGCGCGGCGGCAAGGTCGGCAAGCGCCCGTTCCGTGGGATTGGCGACGGCGTTTCCCCCACCCATGTCCGAGGCGGAGGCGAACAGAAAGAGTTTCAGGAGCCGCTCTTCCGCGGCGCCGAAGGGCTCGTCCACGCCGCACACGCCGCCTTCCGCCGTCCAAAGCTTTTGCACGCGCATCCTGTTCTGCGTGAGCGTGCCCGTCTTATCCGAACAGATGACGGAGATGTTCCCGATCGTCTCGACGGCGGCGGGCGTACGGACGACGGTGTTCTTTTTCGCCATGCTGCCCACCCCGTACGAGAGCGCGATGGTGACGACGACGGGCATGACTTCGGGGATCGCCGCGACGGCGACGGAGACGGCGACCATGAGCATATCGGGAACGGGAAGGCGGTACAGCCAACCGATGAGGAGCGCCAAAAGCGCGCCCGCAAACGCGACGACGGAGAGCACCTTCCCAAGTTTTTGCATGCGCTCCTGAAGGGGCGAGAGTTTTGTTTTTTCCGCCGCGAGCAGCCCCGCGATGCGCCCGATCTCGGTATCCGCTCCCGTGCGGCAGACGACCGCGCGCCCCTTCCCGCTCACGACGAGCGTGCCTGAAAAGACCATATGGCGGCTCTCTGCCGCGGAGACATCCGCCGTCGGCACAAACGCCGCGTCTTTGACGGAGGGTTCGCTCTCCCCCGTAAGCAGGGATTCGTCCGCGGCGAGCCCCGTCTCCTCCAAAATGCGCGCGTCGGCAGGCACGCGGTCGCCCGTATTCAGCAGGATGACGTCGCCCGGTACGAGCAGTTCCGCGTCTATCCTCTCGGTTTTTCCGCCACGCACGACGTTGCAAAGCTGAACGTTGTACTTGCGGAGCGAGGCGACCGATTTTTCCGCCTTGACCTGCTCGCGCACCGAGAGCACGATATTGAGCACGACGATAAAGGCGATGACGACGGGCTCCGTAAGATTATCGGGATGCGTTGTGAGCGCGATATAGAGCGAGAGCGCAAACGCCACGCAGAGGATGACGATGGTGATATCCCTGAAACACCCGAGAACGTGCATGAGCACACTTTTGCGTTTCTCGCGCGCGAGCGCGTTGCGGCCGTGCTTTCCGAGCAGGGCGGCGGCTTCCTCCTCCGAAAGTCCCCTCTCCGCGCGTTCGCCGAGCGCGGCTGCAAGTTCTTCGGGCGGCAGTTGTTCGTACATGACTTTCTCCTTTTATCGGGGCATATTTTCAGCGAAAAAAAGGAGCCAAGCAACCAACCATGAAAGCCTGCGGCTGGTCTCCTGACTCCGAACGCACCCCATCCGGCGACGGGATACGCAAGTTTTTATGAAACTGATACTATCCTATCAGATTTTTGCGCGGGTGTCAAGCGCCTGCACACACTTTTTTATTTGACAGACGGGCGGCGCGTCCTCTATAATCATGGCAAGGAGAAAAATATGTTCGAAACGCTCTTGTTTGACCTCGACGGCACCCTCACCGACCCCTTCGAGGGCATCACCAATTCCGTCGTGTATGCGCTTGAAAAATTCGGGATCGCTGTGGCGGACAGGCGCGCGCTCACGAAATTCATCGGGCCGCCCCTCTTCGACTCCTTCACGCAGTTTTACGGGATGGACGAAGCCGCGGCGCGGCAGGCGATCGCATACTACCGCGAATATTTTGAGACGACGGGGCTCTTTGAAAACGCCGTCTATCCCGATATCCCGCCCGTGTTGGAGGAGCTGCGCCGCCGCGGAAAGCAGCTCGTCGTGGCGACCTCCAAGCCCGAAAAATTCGCCGTGCAGATCATGCAGCACTTTTCGTTGGACGGTTACTTCAAGGCGATCGCGGGCGCGACTTTGGACGATTCACGCACGAAAAAGGCGGACGTGATCGCCTACGCCCTTGCAACAAGCGGCGCCGACGGGCGCAAAAGCGCGATGATCGGCGACCGCGAACACGATATTTGGGGCGCGAAGGCAAACGGGCTGTATTCCGTGGGCGTACTGTACGGATTCGGGAGCCGCGAAGAGCTCCTCCGCGCCGGCGCCGACGCGGTCGCCGCCACGCCGCGGGAGCTTATCAGCCTTCTGTAAAACTCATACCTGCAACAGTTTTTCGAGCGTTTTGCCGAGATCGGCGGCGATACATACGGAGCGGGAAGAGATCTCGTCGGGCGCGTAGGCGATCTCAAGATTGACGCAGGCGTAGCGCGCCTTTTTATTGCGGTATGTCATCTGCCAGAACGGATACTTGATGATGCCCGGCGTATTCATGCCGACGCCCAACTCCAAAAAGAGGATGTTCCCCTTTTTGTGCGCGCCAAGGAACTGCTTGTAGCGCTCGCAGGCTGCATGCCACCCCTCGTCCTCCACAAAGGTATCGTCGGAGCGCAGGTTGACCGACATGGGCTTTCCGCAGACGGGGCAGCGCGGGATGCGTCCGGAAGGGATCTTCATATCCTTCTGCTTTTTCAGCATCGCGCGGATCGCCTGTTCGTTGTCGTACGTCCTGTGATGGCAGGGCACCGAACACTGAAAGAGCCCGTAGTCGCCCTGCGTATAAAAGAGGCGCACTTTATCGAACCCCGCAGTCTGAAAACGGTGGTCGACGTTGGTGGTGAGCACGAAGTACTCCTTCCCCTTAAGGAGCGCAAGCAGATCTTCGTACGGCTTGCCCGCAGGCTGATCGTAGCGGTTGATGTAGATATAGCGGAACCAATATGCCCAAAATTCTTCCAACGAGGGAAAGGGGTAAAACCCGCCCGAATACATATCGTGAAAGCCGTATTTTTCCTCAAAATCGGAAAAATACCTTTGGAAGCGTTCGCCCGCGTAGGTAAATCCCGCGGCGGTCGAGAGCCCCGCGCCCGCGCCGACGAGCACGGCGTCCGCCTCGCCGAGCCACGCCTTCAGCCTTTGCAGTTTTTCTCCGTCGGGCGGCACGCTCGCCGAAAAATTGCCTTCCATAGGATCCCCTCCTGCATACAGGCGCATAGCCCGCGGATGTCCGCGGGCTTTTGCATGCCTCTTTGTCCGTGCTTACTCCCCGATGACGGAGAAGCGCTTTTGGATGTGGTTTGCGTTTTCGATCTCGTCGATCATGGCGATCGCATAATCGGCGTAGCTGATGATGCTCTCGCCCTTGGCGTTGACGAAATACTCCTCGCCGCCAAGAAGGTATTTTCCCGTGCGCGCGCCGTCCGCACGGAAATCGCCCGCGGGGGAGAGATAAGTCCACTTCACATCGTTCCTGCCGCGGAGCTCGCTCAGCGCCTCGCCCATGTTCGTTGCAAGGGGCTTGAAGACATCGGGGAAGCTCTCAAGATCCTTTACCTGCACGGTGTGCTCTTTGTTGACGTACAGGCTTCCCGCCCCGCCGACGACGAGCAGGCGGACTTCCGTCCCGCTCAGGATATCGCACAGGTGCCTGAGCGACGTTTTGTGCAGCGTGAGCGTATCGGGCGTCCATGCGCCGAACGCGTCGATCACGACGTCGAACCCGATGAGATCTTCCCGCGTGAGATCGAACAGATCTTTTACGACCTTCTTTGCCGCGGGGATGACCTCGTCGCTCTCCTTGCGGACGAACCCCATCACTTCATACCCGCGGGAGACCGCCTCCGAAACGAGAAGTCTCCCCTCTTTCCCTGCCGCGCATACGATGGCTACCTTTTTCAGAATAACACCTCACAGAAATTTTTTTGATGTAATCTTATCGATTACAACAATAGTATAGCACGTCTTTGTTGTAATGTC
>DBGBVX010000011.1:0-1088 GCA_048370055.1 Candidatus Gallimonas sp.
AGCGTGCCCGTCTTATCCGAACAGATGACGGAGGCGGAGCCCAACGTCTCCACTGCAGGCAGCCGCTTGATGATCGCGTTCTTTTTCACCATCCGCGTGACCCCGATGGAGAGCACGATGGTGACCACCGCGGGCAGCCCCTCGGGGATCGCCGAGACGGCAAGCGAGACCGCCGTCATAAAGATCTCCAACCAATCCGCATTGGGCATACATGCGCCGATGATAAAGATGACCGCGCACGCCGCGAGCGCGACGATGCCGAGATATTTGCCGAGCTGCGCAAGTTTCTGCTGAAGGGGGGTGCGCGTTTCCTTCTCACCCGCGAGAAGGTTCGCGATCTTGCCCATCTCCGTCTTCATCCCCGTGCCCGTGACGACCGCCGTCGCCGTTCCGTAAGTAATGGAACAGCCCGAGAACACCATGTTCGTCCTGTCGCCGATGGGCGCGTCCTCCGCGACCGTCTCGCGCGCGTCCTTTTCGGAAGGCACGCTCTCGCCCGTAAGCGCCGATTCTTCGCACTTTAAATTGGAAGAGGTGAGCAGCCTTGCGTCCGCGGGCACAAAGTCGCCCGCTTCCAGAATGATGATGTCGCCCGGCACAAGATCTGCTGCCTGAATGAACTGCTCCTTGCCGTCGCGTACCACGCGCGCGTGGGGCGCGGACATGTTCTTGAGCGCTTCCAGCGCCTTTTCCGCCTTACTTTCCTGCACCAGCCCCATGACGGCGTTGAGAATGACGATGAACACGATGAGCGCGGGCTCCACAAATTCAAGCGGGTCGCCGTTTCTGCCCGGGGTGAATACTTCATAGCAGATGACGCCGAACGAGACGCACGCCGCGATCAGCAGGATGATGATCATGACGTCCTTGAACTGCTCCAAAAAGCGCAGAATGAGCGGCTTTTTCTTCTTTTCCGCAAGTTTGTTCGGACCGAACTTCGTGCGCAGCTGCATGACCTGCTCGGACGTGAGCCCGTTTGCCGTGTCTGTTGCAAGAGATGAGACGACCTCATCCTGCGGTAGACTGTGATAAACCAACTGAAATTTCCTCCATAAATATTATTGTATCATTGTCTGTATATTTTTACG
>DBGBVX010000012.1:0-10353 GCA_048370055.1 Candidatus Gallimonas sp.
ATTCCTTTCCGGAACACTTAACCACCCAATCCAAAATGGTATATGAAAGTTTCTTTGTCTTACAATCAAGACTGTATGAGATGAAACCGAGCTCGCTAAGTTTCTGCATAACCTGCAAAGCCCTGTCACGTCGTTTCATTCCCAGAATGCTTTTCAACCCAACTGTTCCGCCCGCCCATGATCCAGGCTCTACTTCATTGATATGCCCACAATAAACCGCGCTTCCCTTTCTGAAAGCAGCCCGTGAAGCAAGACGCGCCCACATTCCCATAAGCCCTTTACCTTCCGGTAAATGAGAGCGCAAAAGTTTAACCCACTCGAACTTCATTAAACAACGCATTTTGTTTCCCTTTTTGTACTGAATAAAACACTTTATTCCTATAAAGGTTCATTGCAACTCAGTTACAAGAACGCCCTCAATAAATCAACAGATTAAATCTTTCTTCAATTCTTTTTATATATCTGTACATATTCATTCCTGTCACTAAATAGAGTCGCGAGTATACTAAAGCATCTTTTTCGATTGAGCTTTTTGCATTATTTTTTTTGAATAAAAACCTCTTCGAATAACACTCGAAGAGGTTTTTACTTACATTCAAATCTTATTTACATGGATACACTACGGTCTATCCAACTAGTCCAACAAACTTTCCTAAAGAAACATCATACACTTTTACTCCGTAATCCTTGAACAGCTTAAAAATTTGAATAACGACCAATGTATCCCTTGAAAGCTGATGCACACCATTAATACATACAATATCTGTCTTTCCGTTCCTGCAATCTTCAATCATATGCTTAAGAGCAGGACGATTTTTGTCCATTGCAGAAAATCCGTCATCGACATAGCGATTAACAAGCTCCCAGTTTTTAAAGTCTTTTACGGTCTCCTCCAGTGCATCGATCTTTTTATTTTGTGCAGCCTTGCCGTATCGCAAATAAATTGCCACTCTTTCGTTTTTCATTGCAATCACCTCTGTTAATATCAATTATAACGACCGATAAATCAAGTGTTACGACAAGTTTTGTCGACCGCCGTCATCACAATTGAAATCATGCCAAATTCACCGGCGATAAACAGTTGAACGACTCTGCGTATCACCTCCTAAAATATGACAAATTCTGTCAGATTAGAGCATAATGACAGTTACCCCCAATTTTTGAGGTATTTCTCAACGCTCCCCAAATTTGCCATTTTTCGCGTTATATCGCGTTATTTTGTGCTAAAACCCGTAATTGCCATCGCCGGTATCCTTATTATACGTAATACATGCGTCACGGCGCCGATGAGTTTTCCGTTCTGAATTATGGGGCTGCCGCTCATGCCTTGTACGATGCCGCCCGTCTCGGCGATCAGTTCGTCGTCCGTCACCTTGATGACGAAGTTCTTGTTCTCGTGGTTGTTCGCGTCTACCTTGGCGATGGCGATGTCGTACGCTTTCGGGGTAACGCCGTCCACCGTGGAATAGATGGTCGCCTTGCCGATGGTCGCCTCCGCCAAGGGCGCGGTCTCCACGGCGGTCGCGTCGGAGAAGTCGTATCCGTCGGAAAATTTGCCGTACAATCCCGTCGCGCAGACTTTATCCGCCGCGCCGATGCAGCTGTCGTTCAAAAACAGCCCCCTCAGTTCCCCCGCTTTTCCGCGTTCTCCGCGGTTCACGCTCACGATGCTGCAAAGGTATACCGAGGAATCCGCAATGGTAAGCGCCGTCTTATCCTCTCCGCAGACGGCGTGACCGAGCGCGCCGAACCGCATCGTATCCTTTTGGATATAGGTCACGGTGCCGATGCCCGAGAGTGTATCGCGGATGAGGACGCCGATCTTATAGCGGTCGGCATGTCTGTCGCGGACGGGCGTCACTTCGATCTGCGCCTGTTCCCCGTCCCGCTTGAGCGTGATCTTCACCGTTTTTCCGTTGCTTCGCGCAAACGCAGCGTTGAGGTCTTCGATGCTCCGCGTGTGAATGCCGTCCACCGCGACGATAACGTCCCCCGTGCGCATGCCCGCCTCCGTTGCCGGACAAAAAGTTCCCTGATCGGAGGCGACCTCCTTGAATCCGACGATCTCAACCCCGCCTGCAGAGAGCGAGAACCCCGCCGTCATGCCGCCAATGTAATATAGGTCAGAGGAAGCCGCAGCGGGGAGCGCGTTCCCTCCGAGAAAAAAGCAACCCGCCGCAAGGGCTGCCGCGATAAAAAATTTCAGCCTACGCATAACACCTCCGTGTACAGAAGGTAATTTGCGTAAGCCGAAAGCGTTCTATGCGGATCGCTGTTTTGTTTATGAAAGGGAGTTTTTGTAAGTTTCAGCCGATCTGAGAAGTTCTTCGGCATGGCGGAGCGCCGCACCGCTCTCCGCGTCGCCGCCGATGAGCCGCGCGATCTCCTTTACGCGCGCGTCGCCTTCCGCCTCGCGGATGCAGGTGTGCGTCCTGCCCTCCGCCTCCTCCTTCTCGATGACAAATTCACGGTCTGCAAAGGAGGCGATCTGTGCGAGGTGCGATACGGCGATGATCTGCACGTTTTTGGCGATCTTGCAGAATTTTTCCGCAACGGTACGCGCCGTCTTGCCGCCGATGCCCGCGTCGATCTCGTCGAAAATATATGTGCCGATGGCGTTGACCGATGAAAGCTGCGCCTTGACGGCGAGCATGAATCGGCTCATTTCGCCGCCGCTGATGATCTTTCCGAGTTCTTTGAGCGGTTCGCCCGCATTTGCGGAGAACAGGAAACGCACGCCGCCAAGCCCCTCTGCGGTCGCTTTGGGGGCGTCCTCGCGGGTGAAATCGTCAAACTGCACCTCGAAACGGGCGGAGCGGATATTCAGCGACTTTAATTCCTCGATGACGCGCCCCGTAAACCCTTCCGCCGTCTGTTTGCGGGCTTTCGTGAGATTTACGCACGTTTCGTAGATCGCGCTTTCCGTCTTTTCAAGTTCTTTGGTCAGTTCTTCAAACCGCGCGCCGCTGTCGGAGAGCAGCTCGTATTCCTTTTCGGCGTTTTCAAGGAAGGCGAGCATTTCCTGTACGGAATTGCCGTATTTTCGTTTGAGCGATTTCAGCTCGTCGAGCCGCGCCTCAACGCGTTCCGCCTCGCGTTCGTCGATGTCGAGCTCGTCCGCGCAGCGTTCGGCGCAGTCGGCGATATCTTCCGCCTCCGCCGCGGCGTTTTCAAGCCGCTCCGCGAGCGAATCGTACACGTCGCCGAATTTTGAGAGCGCCGAAAGGCTTCTCGCCGCGCCGCGGAGCGCGTCGACGCTCCCGCCGTCCGACGTGAGATACTGCCTTGCCGCGTTGAGTCCTTCGAGGATCTTTTCGGCGTTCCGCCAACGTTCGCGGAAGGCGAGCAGCTCCTCTTCCTCGCCCTCTTTGAGCTGCGCCGCGGTGATCTCATCGATCTGAAATCTGAGTACGTCAAGCCTGCGGGTTCTCTCCCCTTCGTCGCCGCCCAATTTGGCGCGGTCGCCGAGGATCGTGCGGCGGCGCGCAAGCAGATCGGCGAGCGTTCTCTTGACCGACGCTACGGGTTCGCCCGCAACGTCGTCAAGCATGCGGAGCTGATTGCTCTCTTTGAGGAGAAAAAAGTGCTCGCTCTGACCGTGCACGTCTACAAGGAGCGCGGTGAGGCGGCGCAGCATGGACGCCGTAACGGTTACGCCGTTGATCTTCAATGTACCCTTCCCGTCCGAGGTCAGTCTGCGGGTGAGGATGAGTTCCCCCTCCGCCTCGATATCGAGTTCGCCGAGCAGTTCCGCAACGCGGGGATCGGATGTGGCAAATTCCGCGCGGACGAGGCAGAACTGTTCGCCCGAACGGATCATACTGCGGTCGGCTTTCGCGCCGAGCACAAAGTCGATGGAATCGAGTATGATGGATTTTCCCGCGCCCGTCTCGCCCGAGAGAACGTTGATCTTATCGGAAAATTCGAGCTCCGCGCGCTCGATGAGCGCGACGTTCTGTATTGTGAGTTTTTTCAGCATGATCTATGCCCCGACAAGCGCCAAAAGTCTGTCCGACACCGATTTTCCGGCTTCCGCCGTCTCGCAGATGAGCAAAACGGTATCGTCCCCCGCGATGGAGCCGACGACTTCGGGATAGGCGAGCCCGTCGATAACGACGCCCGCGTTCGCGCCGCTCCCGGGGAGCGTTTTTACGACGATGAGGTTCCCGACGGGCGTGATCTTGACCACGCACGCCTGAAAGAGCGCGCGCAGTTTTTCGGAGACGCCGCCTTCGTGTTCGCGGAGGGAGGCGTAGCGGAAGCGTTTCTGCGTGCCCTTGACTTTGAAAAGGCGCAGATCTTTGATGTCGCGCGAGACGGTCGCCTGCGTGACCCGCATCCCCTGCGCGGCAAGTTCCGCGCAGAGTTCTTCCTGCGTTTCGATCTCCTGTTCTGCAATGATCTCAAGTATTTTTGCCTGTCTCGCGTTGCGTGCCATGATAAGCGTTCCCCTTTTTAATTGATTTTTTCGGTGAGTCTGCGGAAATACTCGCTCAGTCCCCGCGTCAGGAACGCGGCGCTTCGGACCGATCTCCGCACGATGAGCGTATCCTCCGCGCCCGCCTGCCCCAAAAATACGCCGTCGCCGTACAGGACGAGCGCGCCCTTCGGGAGCGAGAATCCAAGTTCGCTGCGGTTGGAATAGGCGATGGAGCGGCTGCGCATGGAAAATGCGCACACGGGCGTGAGTTGGAACGTTTCGCAATCGGGCGTCATGATGCTGCCCCCCGCGGAGAGCGAGTACGCGGTAGAGCCCGTCGGCGTCGTGACGATAAGCCCGTCCGCGACAAATTCGCCCGCATGGCTCCCGTCGATGGTGACGGAGATCGTTACGACGCGGTTATCCTTGTCGGGCGCGACGGGATGCAGGAGCGCGAGCTCGTTCAGACAATCGAATTTGTTACCGTTGAGCTCCACCTCGAGCATCGCCCGCCTGAGTACGGCGCAATTTTCGTCCAAAACGAGCGGGACGACCTTTTCCGCCTCCTCGCGCTCAAATTCGGTGAGAAAGCCGAGCCTGCCGTAGTTGACGCCCACGACGGGGATATTTAGGAGAGACGCCCGCTTTGCCGCGCGGAGCATCGTTCCGTCGCCGCCGAGCACGACGAGGCGGTCGCCGCCGATCTCCGAAAGTTCGGAGAAGAGCGCCGCCGTATGCCCTGCCGCAAAGATGTGTGCGGCAAGATTTTCTGCGACGGAGCGGTCGACCTGTTCCCGATTGTAGTAAATTCCAATGTTCATCGCTGCTATTATACGCCAAAATTTGCATATATGCAAGAGTTTTGACGAATATTTTATGATTTTTATAAATAATATTCAGATATACCGTGCGGCGCGCCGTAAAAATTCTTCCGAGGCGATCGGTGCGGCGCCCTTTTTGAGGAGCACGATATATTCCACGTTTTTCCGCTCGCGGAGCGGCGCGTTGACGATGTTTTGCGGGGCAAGCGCATGCGCGATACAAAATTGATAAAAATCCGCAAGCAGCGCCGCGTGATATTTTACGGGCAGGATCCCGCCCTTTCCGAGTCCCTTCCCGCCGCATTCGAACTGCGGCTTGAAGAGTACGAACGCGCGGCCGCCCTCCTCCAAAAGTTCTGCCGCGGCGGGCAGAACAAGCTTTAAGGAGATAAAGCTCAGATCGGAGACGATCCCGCCGAGCTGTTCGGGAAAGTCCGCCTTTTTGAGATAGCGTGCGTTGGTGTTGTCCATGACCACAACGCGTTCGTCCGCCGCGATACGCCCGTCGAGCTGACTTTCTCCGACGTCCACGGCATATACGCGCTTTGCGCCCCTGCGCAAAAGAACGTCGCTGAAGCCGCCCGTACTTGCGCCGAGATCGGCAAAGACCTCGCCCTCGACGCGCTCGCCGAACACATCGAGCCCGCGGAGAAGTTTATACGCCCCGCGGGAGACATATTCCTCCGTCTCCTCCGAAAAAGTAAAATCGTCGCCCTCGCGGACGTCGTCGGAGGGCGAAAGCGGCTTCCCGCCGCGGAGGATCTTCCCGCTGAGCAGCGCCTCCTTCGCGCGCGTGCGGGAACCGAATTTTTTTGCAAAAAAACTATCTGCGCGCATGACACTCTCTCACGCAGGCAAAGATTTTTTCTTCGTTCGGGCCAAATTCTTGGAACAGCCCGCGCGCATCGCCGTGCGGAATGAATACGTCGCCGTAACCGAAGCTGTAGATTTGCTTTCCGCTGTTTCGCAAAAGGCGCGCGATCGCGTCGCCCAATCCTCCGATGAGCGCGTTATCCTCTATCGTGATGACGTATTGCTCCGTTCGGGAACGGATGAGCGCCTCGTCGAGCGGCTTCAAAAACCGTGCGTTCACAACGGTCAGCGGGATATGTTCCCTTTGCGCGCGCTCATAGACGCGCTCTGCGACCGCGAGACACCGCTCGCCCGCAGCATACAATATTATGTCTGACATATTACTATGTAAAATGTCAAATTTTGCAATTTCAATGGGCGAAAACGTCCCCTCTTCCCCTTCGCGCGGATAGCGGATGGCGAGCGGCGCGTTGAACGAGACGCTCATTTGCAGCATTGCGCGGAACTCCGAAAGGTTTTTGGGGATCGCGATCGTGAGATTGGGTATGAGCGAGAGATAGGAAAGATCGAATACGCCTTGGTGCGTCTCTCCGTCCGCCCCGCTCACGCCCGCGCGGTCGACGCAGAAAGTGACGGGCAGGTTCTGCCCGCAGACGTCGTGGATGATCTCGTCGAAGGCGCGCTGCAGGAAGGTGGAATAGATCGCGTAATACGGCTTCATGCCCTCTGCCGCAAGCGCGGCGGAGAGCACGGAGGCGTGTTCTTCGCAGATGCCCACGTCAAACGCGCGTTCCGGAAATTTTTCGAAAAACGGACGGAGCCCGAGGGCGTCCGTCATGGCTGCCGTCACCGCGACGATGCGTTCATCCGTTCCGGCGAGCTTTGTCAGCTCCTCGCCGAGCACTTGGGAATATTCTTTCCCTTTTTTGCCCGGGCTTACGCCGTGCGTAAGGTCGGGTGCCTGCTCGCAGAACGGGTGCCCCTGCCCTTTTTTCGTGGTAACGTGGAGCAGAACGCTCCCCTTTTTGAGTTTCTCTTTTGCCTCGCCGAGCGCGGGAAGAAGACTTTCAAAGTCGTTTCCTGCGCAGACGCCCATATATTCGAGCCCGTAGCGCTCAAAGAGCTGTACATCCGCAAGCGGCGCGTTGCCCGCCTTGAGCTCTTCGAGAACGTCGTGCGTGCCGCCGACTGTCGGCGAGATAGACATCCCGTTGTCGTTGAGGATGATAAGGATGCGCGTGTTCAGCACATGCAGGCTGTTGAGCGCCTCGTAGATGAGCCCGTTGTTGAAGGACCCGTCGCCGATGAGCGCGATCACCTCGAAGTCCTCTTTTTTCAGATCGCGCGCCTTGGCGATGCCGAGCGCGGCGGAGATCGCCGTGCCCGCATGCCCCGTATCGTAGCTGTCGTAAATGCTCTCCGCCCGCTTGGGAAATCCCGAAATGCCGCCGCGGCTTCTCAATGTGGAAAATCGGTCGGCGCGTCCGGAGAGCAGTTTGTGCGGATAGCACTGATGCCCGACGTCAAAAACGATCTTATCTTTCGGAAAAGTAAAGACGCGGTGCAGCGCCACAGTGAGTTCCACCACGCCGAGATTTGAGGCGAGGTGCCCGCCGCGGACGGATACGGTGCGGAAGATCTCCTCCCGTATCTGTTCGCACAGCGTCTGTAATTGCGTAACAGAGGCTTTTTCGAGCGCCTCGTGTGTGATATTTTCCATGGCTTCACCGATCGCGCCCGAGAACGTTGTCTACAAGCGCGGCAAGAAACTCTCCTTCCGCGTCCATATCCGCAAGCAGCTTTTTGCAGCGTGCGGCGCACTCTGCGGCTTGCGTCCGAGCGCCTGCAAGCCCGTAGATCTTCACGGCGGTCAGTTTATCTTCGAGGGCGTCTTTCCCCGCGGTCTTTCCGAGCGCCGCGCTCTCGCCCACCTCGTCTAAAATGTCGTCCGTGAGCTGAAAGAGCTCGCCGAGCGCAAGCCCGAACGCCTCCGCCTCCCTGCGGCTTTTCCCCGCAAGATCCGCCGCCATTGCGACGGGCGCAGCCATCAGCCGCCCCGTTTTGTTCTGATAGATAAAGCGCAGCTCCTCTTCGCCGCCGTTTTTGCCCGTATAGAGCAGATCGGCGGACTGTCCCGCGACCATTCCGTCCGCGCCCGCGGCTTTGGAGAGCGTGCGCGCCGCGGCAAGATGCCGCACGTCGCGCCCCGCCTCTTTCAGGAGAAGGTCGAAGGCATAGGAAAGGAGCGCGTCTCCCGCAAGGATCGCGTTTGCCTCGCCGAATACCTTGTGGTTGGACGGTCGTCCGCGGCGCATGTCGTCGTCGTCCATTGCCGGAAGATCGTCGTGGATGAGGGAATAGGTATGGATGCACTCGAGCGCGAACGCGAGCGTTTCCTCGCCACGGTAGCCGACGCCGAACGCCTCGAGCGCCGCAAAAAACAGCACGGGGCGCACGCGCTTTCCGCCCGACCGGAGCGAATAACGCATGCTCTCCGTGAGGACAGACGGCTGAAAATCCATTGAGGCGCAGGCGCTTTGCAGGTGCGATTCAAAGTGCGCGCGGTATTCCTCGTATTTTTGAGAAAAGTTCGTCATCTGACTATCCGTTTCGCACAGGCTACAGCATTTTTGAGGAGCATGGCGATGGTCATAGGTCCCACCCCGCCCGGCACGGGCGTGATGAAGGACGCTTTTTTGCTGACTTGTTCGAAGTCTACGTCGCCCACAAGTTTTCCGTCTACGCGGTTGATGCCGACGTCAATGACGACAGCGCCCTCTTTGACCATATCTGCGGTGATGAATTTGGGTTTGCCGATCGCCGCAACGAGGATATCCGCCCGCGCGCACTCCGCTTTGAGATCGGCAGTGCGGGAATGGCAGACGGTGACGGTCGCGTCGGCATTGAGAAGGAGAAGCGCCATCGGGCGCCCCACGATGTTGCTCCGCCCGACGACGACGGCGCGCTTGCCGCGCGAATCGATCTGATACCGCCTGAGCAGTTCCATCACGCCGAAGGGCGTGCAGGCGACGGTGCCCTCTTCGTTCAGCGCAAGTTTTCCGACGTTTTCCGCCGAGAAACCGTCCACGTCTTTTGCCGTGGGAATGCGCGCGAGGACGCGCTCCGCGTCGAGATGTTCGGGGAGCGGGAGCTGCACGAGGATGCCGTGCACGTTCTCATCCGCCGCAAGCGCCGAGACGAGCTCTTCGACCTGCTCCTGCGTGGCGTCGGCGGGAAGATAATGCGCGAACGAGCGGATCCCCGCCTCTTCGCAGCCCTTGATCTTATTGCGGACGTACACCTGCGAAGCGGGATCTTCCCCGACGAGTACGACCGCCAACCCGACTTTTCTGCCGTACTCCGCTTCGAACGCCGCCGTTTCTTCTTTGAGTTCCGCGCGGACGTCCGCCGCGACTTTTTTCCCTTCGATGAGCGTCATTTGTTGATGATCCCTCCAAGAACGCCGTTGACGAAATCCGCAGATTTTTCCGTGGAATACTTGCGCGCGAGCGCCGCCGCTTCCGATACGGACACGACGGGCGGGACGTCGTCGAAATATCTGATCTCGGCGAGCGCCAATAAAAGCACGGCTTTATCGGCGGGATAAATGCGATAGTCGGCAAAGCGCGTCACATGCGCGCTGATCTCCTCCGTGAGCTCGCTCTGATGCGCGAATACCGCGTTCACGAGCTGCTCGGCGAACGCGCATTCGTCCTCTTTGAGTTTGTGTTCTTTGTAGATCGCGGTGCGGAATCCCTTTTTTCCGTCTCCGCCGAACAGGTCGGCAAAGATGATCTGAAACGCCGCCTCTCTTGCATCGCTTCTCATGTGATATCCTCAAATATTTTGTATGATAACATTCCCTCCCGCAAAGCGCGGAAGGGAATGCGCGTCAGTTATTTTGTTCGCCTGCGGCGGGAGCCGTCTCCTGCGGGGGCTCCGCCTTTCTCTGAGGGAATACGACGCTCGTAACGTGAACGTCCACCTTGGCGATCTTGTACTTCGTCATGGACTCGACCATCTGCTTGATGTTCTGCTGAATGCGGAACGCCAATTCGGGAACTTTATAGCCGTAGTGCGCGATGACGGAGATATCGACAAAGATGCCTTCCTTCTCGAAATACAGCTTGATGCCTTTATTCTTGGAAGGAACGAGCTCGATGCCCTCCGTTTCCTGCAAACTGAGAACGACGATCCCGCTCACGATATCCGCGCTGTAGGTGATCTTCCACTTCTGTCCGTTCGGATTGTACTTGATGCTTGCCATAATCCTCTCCTTTGTGGATACCATTATAGCAC
>DBGBVX010000013.1:0-54660 GCA_048370055.1 Candidatus Gallimonas sp.
TAGAGAATTTTAATAATGGAGATTATTATATTCACGATGAAAAATCGGGCACATATAGCGGGCAGTGTTTAGACGAAAATTCGGGTAAAGATAAAATAGACTTGCCCGCGGAAGAACTCATTGCAACAGTTGCGGAGAACAGGCGACACGCCGCAAATTAACGGGCTATCAGACCGCCGAGCGCGCACGACAGACAAAGACCAAAACGAAGAAAACAAAATAGTAAAATTAAGGCGTTCACGCATAAAACGTGAGCGCCCTTTTTTATCGGGAACAGCCGAAAATGCAATGCCGCGCGCGGTGCATATGAAGATTTTTTCGGAAAAATTTTTTCAAAAAATTGCGTAAAAGCCCTCCGAACGCTTGACAACGGGGGGGGGTGAGTATAATAGGAACTACAAAAATGATTTCACAGGAGGGGTATATGAAAACAAAATTCAAGCGTTTTGCCGCATTGTCCGTCGCGGCAATGTCGCTCGTTATGGGTACTGCGCTGTTTGCCGCGTGCGATCTCGGCGGGAGCACGGAAGAGGAGCCGACTCCGCAGGCGACGGCTGCGAGCACGAAAGTGAGCGGGTTCGATGTCAGCTGTACGCTGAGCGGTTGGGGGCTGACGGGCGAACCCGTCGAAACCGAAATGCACACCTATTGGGCGATCGACCTTGTTATTTACAACACCGCCTCGGGCAGCCACACGATCAACGGCATTCCGATCAGCAGCTTTAACATCGACGGAAAAACGCCGGCGAGGTGGATGGTAACGGATATGGGGCTGTGCGTGGAGCCCACGCTTTCGTATAACTTTTTCGATCAGCAGTCGACGGTCATCAATCCTGCCCTGAGCGAATCTCACAGAGAAAACCCCGACGGCGACGGCTATGTGCTTGTGGTGGGGACGAGAGAACAGAGGACGTCGTTTGCCGAAGAGGAGACGGAGTTCAAAACGAACATGAGCGGCAACTACATGACGCGCCTCACGCTGTTTTTTGATGAAGAGCCTTTGGATACCGAACTCTATTACAACAGGTATCTGATCGGCGCGAACGACGGGGAGACCGCAGTTCAGAACCTTGCGGGGTATGGCTATCGTCCGTTCTCGGGCGCTGATGAACGCCTATGCGTATTTACCAACTATTCGCCCGAGGCGACTGAAACACAGCTTGCCTATGAGACGCAGCTCGGCACGACGACTTATACCTATTCGACGCCCATTTCCGAGAGCGCGCCCGAGACGCTGTACTGCATCGAGTTTACCGACCTCGACTGTTCCATGTTCGGTACTCCCTTGGTGCTCACGGCGAAAGATTTTACGATTGTCGTCGACGGCAAGACGTACACGGGCAAGGGCATCGTCAATTTGACGGAGCCGACCGTGGAGAAGTCCTACTCCCTCTCCGACGGTCGCTATCACGATATGTTGGAACTTCTCACCGGGGAATATGACAGCCGCTCGGTCGAAGTCTCGGGCGACGAGATCAAATATGCCTTCGGCAAAGTGTATAACGGTGCGGAGACTTTGTGCATCGATTTCGGGCTCACGTCGGAGCCGACGTCGTACACGATCTCCTACAAGGGCGCCGAGATGATCATCGGCGGCGCCGAATAATCTGAAACGACCTTAAAAACCCGCCGCGGCGGGTTTTTGTCTGTAAAAACGCCGACTTCCTTTGTAAGTTCTGACAAAATACGCCGTATTTCGTCATATCTTCCATGCGTGCGCAGGCGTGCAAGTGTTATCGTGGGGGCAAACATACGGGAGGCAGTTATGCAGACGCTCTTACTTGACAGACGCACGCAGGATATGATCGAGGGGTATGTTCCCGACGGCGAGGTGCTCACGCTCCTGGTTCGGTTTTTCTCTATTTTTTCAGACAGTACGCGGCTGCGCATCCTCTCCGCGCTCGCCATTTCAGAGATGTGCGTGACGGATATCTCCCGCGTGCTCGGCATCAATCAGACGACGGTGAGCCATCAGCTCCGCTTTCTGAAAGACGCGGGCATGGTGCGCACAGACCGCCACGGGAAGATCATCTTTTATTCGCTCTCCAACGATATCGTGAACGATGTGCTCTTAAAGGGCGTGGAATTTTTGGGGTACTGACCGCGCCTGAGGGATGCTCTATGGGGCTGCGCGGCAATGCCGCGCCGGCAGTTGAAAAAAGCGTGCATTATGCACGCTTTTCTTGATTTTCTGCGGCGGTGAATACGATCTCGCCGCGCGCTTCGGGGTCGGTGCGGATGAGCTCCTGTACGGAGGGCACGCGGATGATCCCGCTTTTTGGGTTCTTGATGCTGATCATGGGCGTCGTCACGTCGGCATAGACTTCCGATTTTTCAAAGGCGAGGTCGGCGTCGAGCAGCTTGCAGTTGACGAGCCTGAGGTTCTTGCAGTAGCAGAAGGGCTGGGTGCCGATGACGGTGCAGTTTTCAAGGGTGAGCCCCTCCGAATACCACGCGAGGTATTCGCCTTTTATCACGCAGTTTTTCACCGTCATGTTTTTGCAGTGCCAGAAAGCGTCCTTCGTTTCGAGGACGCTGTCGGAAAGCACGGCGTCCTCCACATACTGGAAGGAGTATTTCCCCTTGAAGCTGAGGCGGCTGAAATCGAGGTTTTTCCCGCGCAGGAAGAAGTATTCGCTCTCAGCGGTGCAGCCGCGAATCGTCACGTTTTCGCTCGACCAGCCGAACTCGGGGGAGACGATGTCGCAGTTTTCGATGAGGGCGCCGCGGCATTCGCGGAGCGCCTTGATCCCGTGCATGGCGCTTTCGGAGATCCTGATGTTCTCCGAATACCACAGTGCGGCGCGGCAGTTCTCCGTCATCTCCGCGTTGCGGATCGTCAGATTTTTGTCGTGCCAGAAGGGGTAGCGCAGATTAAAATAACAGTTGTCGGCAATAATATCCGAACTTTCCTTAAAGGCGCTCTCGCCGTCGGCGGGGCCGTCGAAACGGCAGTTCTTTGCCGCTATGCCGCGGCTGCCGTACAGCGCGCGCTCTTCGTCGAACGTCATGTTTTCGATCTCGATCATATCCGTATCCCGTTAAAATTTTCTCGTACGCTTTATTATACCCGATTTTCCGCGCAATGAAAAGTACTTTTTAGCTATCGTTTACCATAGCCGACGCGCATGGCAGGCGGCGCGCTGCGCCGCGTTTTTGCGATTATTTTGCCCAATCGCTTGAAAAATGCGCCGAAAGCGTGTATAATGGACGTATGGGCGAGAACGTCATCCGCGAAAAACTCAAGCTGCTGCCCGATTCCCCCGGCGTGTACATCATGCTCGATAAAGACGGCACCGTCATCTATGTGGGAAAGGCGCGCGTGCTCAAAAACCGCGTGCGGCAGTACTTCCATTCCTCGCCCAAGCCGAGCAAAGTGCAGGCGATGGTGGAGTGCATCGACGATTTTTATTACGTCGTCACCCCGTCGGAAGTGGACGCGCTCGCGCTCGAAAACACCTACATCAAAAAGTACAAGCCGAAGTACAATATCCTCCTCAAAGACGACAAGACGTATCCCTACGTCAAGGTGCATACCAAGGAGGCGTTTCCGCACATTTCAATCACGCGGCGCGTGAAACTGGGCGACGGAAAATATTTCGGACCGTTCATGGGCGGCGTGTCGTGCAAGGACATCGTGGACGTCGCGGCGCGCGTCTATCACATCCGCACCTGCGCGGTCTCCGTTTCCGATAAGCCCAAAAAGCCCTGCCTCAACTATCACCTCGGGCGGTGCGGCGCGCCCTGCGCACACTATATCTCCCGCGAGGAGTACGCCGTCTGCGTGGAAAAGGCGCTCTCCTTCCTCTCGGGAAATTACGAGGAGGCGGAGGCGCTCCTCACCGAAAAGATGAACGCCTTTGCGGAGAACGAGGAGTTCGAGCTTGCGCTCGAATACCGCAACCGCATCGAGATGCTCTCCCGCCTCGGCGAGCGGCGGATCACCGCCATGCCGCGCGACGTGGACGCGGATATCTGGGCGTACTGTTCCAACGGGCTGTACGCGGCGATCAGCGTGCTCGTCACGCGCGGGGGCGTCATGCAGGGCAGCCGCAATTATTCTCTCGACGAGGGCGCGGGCGAAGAGGGGGAGAGTTTCCTCTCCTTCCTCACGCAGTACTACGCCGCGCACGCCGTCCCGCACGAGATCGTACTCGGCGAGAAGATCGACGACGCGCTCTTCCTCGCCTATGCGGAGGGGAAAGCGGGGCGCAAGGTGGAGCTCACCCGCCCCAAGTTCGGCATCCGCCGCGAACTGCTGGATATGGCGGAGGGCAACGCCAGGGAATATCTCGAAAAGTCTGTTTCCGCCATCCGCCATAAGGACGATATGACGGTGAACGCCTGCGAACGGCTCAAAGAACTCCTGCACCTCGCGCGCTATCCCAAACGCATGGAGTGTTACGATATCTCCAACGTTTCGGGCGTCGATAAAGTGGGGAGCATGGTCGTGTTCACGGACGGCGAGGCGGATAAATACGAATACCGCCGTTTCCGCATCAGGACGGTGGAGGGCGCCAACGATTTTGCGTCCTTGCAGGAGGTCCTGCGCCGCCGTCTCTCAAAACTCGGCACCGCGGAAGAGGAGCGCTTCGCAAAGCCGCAGCTCATCGTCATCGACGGCGGCAAGGGGCAGCTTTCCTCCGTAAAAGCCATCTTCGACGAGCTCGGCGTTGCGGATATCGATCTCGTGGCGCTCGCCAAGCAGGAGGAGGAAGTCTACACCCTGTGGCAGGAGGAGCCCGTGCGGCTCGACCGCCGCGACTACGCCCTGCGCACCCTGCAGCGCATCCGCGACGAGGCGCACCGCTTCGCCGTTACCTATTTCAGAAACCTGCACAGCAAGCGCAATCTTGCCTCCGTGCTCGACGAGATCGAGGGCGTGGGCAAAAACAAGCGCGCGGCGCTCATGCAGGCGTTCGGCACTATCGATAAGATCATGCGCGCGAGCACGGAGGAGCTCTCCCGTGTGGAGGGGATCGGCCCGCAGCTCGCCGCGCGTATCCGTACTTATTTCGAGGACTTATGAAGTATCGCATTTTTCTCTCTGACTTTGACGGCACGCTCGTCCGTGCGGACGGAACCATCTCCGAAACCAACAAGCGCGCCATTGCGGAATACCGCGCGGCGGGCGGGATATTCGCCGTGTGTACGGGGCGTATGCTCACCTCCATTCTGCCGCGGCTCAAGGAGCTCGGCATCCGCGACGGGCTCGTCGTCGCCTATCAGGGCGCGACGATCGCCGACGTAAAGACGGGCGAACTTCTCAAAGACGACGGGTTCGACCGGGAGGACGCCTTGCGCATCCTCGACCTTCTGGAGGACGCGGGGCATCATACGCATGTGTATACCGTGCACGACCTGTACTGCAACCGCGACGACGACGCGCTCAGAGCGTACGAGCATATCTGCGGCGTAAAAGCCGGTATCGTGCGGGGCGAACGCCTTTCCGCGTTCGTAAAGCGCAACGGCCTCCGCGTTGTAAAGATCCTTGCCATGGTAGAGACGGCGGATCGCCGTCCGCTCATGGAGATGCTGCAAAAGGCGCTGGGAGAGGGGTTCTACGTGACGACTTCCTCCGACTTCCTTGTGGAGATCATGCCCGCGGGGCAGAGCAAGGCGGCGGCGGTGGACTATCT
Organism: Candidatus Gallimonas sp.; assembly: GCA_048370055.1. GTDB lineage: Bacteria > Bacillota > Clostridia > Christensenellales > Borkfalkiaceae > Gallimonas. Next base: position 5,640 of record DBGBVX010000013.1, read on the forward strand.
CTCCGAATATTACCGCGTTCCGCGCGCGGAGATCGCCGCCATCGGCGATCAGCTCAACGATCTGCCCATGGTGATGCGTGCGGGCGGGAGCTTTACCGTTGCAAATGCGGAGCCGGAACTCAAAAAGGTCGCCCGCGTCGTGCCTTCTGTGGAGGAGGACGGCGTGGCTGAGGCGTTAAAAATAGCTATGGGGGATGAAGATGAACGATAATTTACTGCCGAGAGAAACCGTGATGCTCGATAAGTTTGCGTCCGATCTCGGGCTGGAGATGCTGTATGCGGGGCGCGGGATCATCACGCTCACGAGCATCAGCGTCGACCGCCCCGGACTGCGCCTCGCAGGCTTTTTCAGCTATTTCGACGCGGCGCGCATCATGCTCATCGGGCTCACCGAACACGAGTACATGCATTCCTTTTCGTCGGAACAGCGCAAGTCGATGATCCAGAAGCTCTTCGACTGCGGCGAGATCCCGTGCGTCATCTTTGCGCGCGATCTGCCCGTCCTGCCCGAGTTCATGGAGTGCGCCCGCGCCTCGCAGACGCCCATTTTCCGCACGAGCAAGATGACGTCGTCCATCATGGTCGATCTGTGCATCTATCTCAACCGCCTGCTGGCGCCCACCACCACGGTGCACGGCGTGCTCATGGACGTATTCGGCGCGGGGATCCTGCTCACGGGCAACAGCGGCGTGGGAAAGAGCGAAACGGCGATGGAGCTCATCAAACGCGGACACCGCCTCGTCGCGGACGATTCCGTGCTCATCCACCGCGTGGAGAACGAGCTCATCGGCACCGCGCCCGACCGCATCCGCTATTTCATGGAGCTGCGCGGCATCGGGATCATCAACGTAAAGAACATGTACGGCTCGGGCGCCGTCATGAAGGAGAAGGAGATCGAGCTCGTCATGGAGCTCGAGCCCTGGCGCAAAGATAAGGAGTACGACCGCATCGGCGGCGAGGCAAACGTGGAGACCATCCTCGGGCTGAATATCCCGCGCCTCATCGTACCCGTCAGCGCGGGGCGCAACCTCGCCATTCTCATCGAAGTCGCCGCGCGCGATCAGCGCCTCAAAAACATGGGCTACGACGCGGCGCAGGAACTCATTCAGAGAACGATCGGAAGATGACGGAGATACTTGCCCCTGCGGGGGACGAAAAATCGGCGTACGCCGCGCTCAATGCGGGTGCGGACGCCGTATATCTTGGACTTACGCGATTTTCCGCGCGCGAAGGCGCGGAAAATTTTTCCGTTTCCGCGCTTGAAGCGCTCACGCGCTATGCACACATCCGCGGCGCAAAGGTGTACGTTGCCCTCAACACCCTCGTAAAGGAGGGGGAGACGGCGGACTTTTTTGCGAGCGCGCGCGAGGCGTGGAACGCGGGCGCCGACGCGATCTTATTGCAGGATATCTTCCTCGGGCGGGTGCTCAAAGAGATGTATCCGCAGATGGTGCTGCACCTCTCCACGCAGGCGGGCTGCTGCAACGTGCACGGGGCGCTCGTCGCAAGAGAGTACGGCTTTTCGCGCGCCGTGCTCGCCCGCGAGACGCCCGTCTCCGATATCGCCGCCATCTCTGCGGTCATCGAGACGGAGGCATTCGTGCAGGGGGCGCTCTGCACCTGTTTTTCCGGTCAGTGCTATCTCTCCTCCTTCGCGGGCGGCAACAGCGGCAACCGCGGGCGCTGCAAACAGCCCTGCCGTAAACGCTACGCGATCGACCGAGCCGGTTTCGAAGAACCCGCCTATGCGCTTTCGCTCTCCGATCTGTGCGTCGGGGAGGATATCGCCCGCCTTTCGGAGGCGGGCGTGACGTCGCTCAAGATCGAGGGGCGCATGCGTTCGCCCGCCTATGCCGCGGCTGCCGTGCGGTATTACCGCGCTCTTCTGGAAGGGCGCGACGCAAAAACGCAGTTTTCCGACCTTGCGCGCGCGTTCAACCGCGGCGATTACACGCGGGGGATCGGTTTCGGGCAGGACGATTCGCTCCTTTCCCGCAAGGTGCAGGGGCACATCGGCGAGCGCGTCGGCACGCTCTCCCGCGTGAACGGGAAGTTTTTCTGCAAGAGCGCCTTCCGCGCGCAGAGGGGGGACGCCTTCAAGATCCTGCGCGCCGGCAGAGAGGTGGGCGGCGCGCTCTTCGCCTCGGCGGGGAAGGACGGCTTTTTTGTCGCCTCCGCCGAAAAACTCTCTGCGGGCGACGAGGTGCGGGTCACCACCGATACCGCCGCTTCGGCGCGGGCTCTGGTGCCCGTTCCCGGGCGCGCGGCGGAGATCTCCGTCGCCATGAACGCGGGCAGCCGCATGCGCGCCTCCTGCGGGGATTTCGTGCTCGAAGGCGGCGTATGCGAGGCGGCGAAAAACGCGCCGCTCACCGCACAGGAGATCGCCGCAAACTTTGAAAAGACGGACTTGCTCCCGCTCTCTCCCCGCGTATCCGTGCAGACGGACGGCGTGTTCGTGCCCAAGTCGGCGCTCAACGCCTTCCGCCGCGCCTTTTACGAGGGGCTTGCGGCGCACCTGGCGCCGCCGCGCGCGCCTTTGGCGGAAAAGGCGGTACCCATGCCCGAAACGGAACGCGCGGCGGGGAGCATGACCGCGGTCATCTTTGCGGAGGGCATGCCCGTGCCGAAGGCGGATATCGCGGTATGGAAACCGCGCGACTATGCGCGGCTTGCCCCGCCCGCGGGGGTGTGGCTGTACCTGCCTCCGCTGTTTACCGCGGCGGACGAGGCGCTCGTCGCGCCGCGCCTCGGCGCCTTCGAGGGGATCTACTGCGAGGGGACGTACGGCATCGCGCTCGCCCGCAAATACGGCGTGAAGCTGTTCGCGGGCACGGGATGGAATATCACCAACCCGATCGCGGCGGCGGGCGCCGCCGGAGCGGCGCAGTATTTTGCGCTCTCCAAGGAACTTTCAACGCGCGAGCAGGACGCGCTCGCATTGCGGGGCGCCTTTGCGCTTGCGGGCGGAGAGATCAAGGTGATGGATCTTTGCTACTGCCCGTTTTCCCGCACCTGCGCCGCCTGCGACAGGCGCGACGTATACACGCTGACGGACGAGGCGGGGCGCGCCTTTCCCATGCGCCGCTACCGTGCGGCGGAGGGATGCCGCTTCGAACTTTTCAACTGCGCGCGGCTCTCCGCAGAGGGCGGCGCGCCGTCCGCGCTCTTTGACGGCTCGCTCGGTGAGCGTGCGGAACGGGCGCAGACGACCAAGGGTCACACCATCAGGAGCATGCTATGAACGAGAGTGCCAAACGGCTGGAACTCGATAAAATTTTATCGCAGGCGGCGGCGCACGCCGTCCTCGAAGGGGGGCGGGAGCTGCTGCTCCGCCTCGAACCGACGGCGGAGCTTGCCGAGGCAAAGCGCAGGCTCGATCTCACCGAGGAGGCGACGACCCTCCTGTTTACCTGCGGCGCGGGCAAGATCGAGGAGTTCCCGCCCTGCGGCGACAGTTTGGAGCGCGCAGAAAAGGGCTCCGCGCTCTCGCCGGCGGAACTGCTGAATATCGCAAAATTGCTGCGCGCCGCCCGTATTTTATACGGCTCCGTGCGCGCCTATGCCGAGGTTTCCGTCGACCGCATGAAGGCGCTCACCGAGCACCTCGCCTTCGACAGGAACCTCGAGGAGGACATCGGGCGCAAGATCCTGAACGAAAACGAGCTTGCCGACCATGCGAGCGAGCGGCTGTTTTCCCTCCGTTCGCAGATCCGTTTGCTCGGCGAACGCATCCGCTCCCGCCTTCAGAGCTATCTCACGGGCGAGGAGCGCAAATATCTGCAGGAGGGCATCGTCACGGTGCGCGGCGACAGGTACGTCGTGCCCGTCAAGGCGGAATATAAGCGCAGCATCCGCGGCTTTGTGCACGACCGCTCCCAAAGCGGCGCAACGGTGTTCATCGAGCCCGAGGAAGTGCTCGAGATGAACAACGAACTGCGCTCGCTGATGCTCGACGAGCGCGAGGAGATCGAGCGCATCTTAAAGGAACTCTCCCGCGCGGCGGGGGCGATGCGCGCCGCCCTCGAACAGGATACGGAGGTGCTCGCCGAGGTCGATTCCTACTACGCCCGCGCGGAGTACGGCTATTCGATGCGGTGCGTCAAGCCGCAGCTCGGCGCGAACGGCGTGGTGGAGATCATAAAGGGCAGGCACCCGCTGCTTGAAAGCAAGACGGCGGTGCCCGTCACGCTCTCGTTGGGGGAAACGTACCGTTTTCTGCTCATCTCGGGCGCGAACACGGGCGGCAAAACGGTCACGCTCAAAATGTGCGGGCTGTTCTGCCTGATGGCTGCCTGCGGGCTGTTCGTGCCCGCCGCCGAGGGGACGCGCCTCGCCCTCTTCGACGGCGTCTGGTGCGACGTGGGCGACAGTCAGTCCATCGAGGAAAACCTCTCCACGTTCTCCTCGCACATCGTGCATATCAAGGAGATTCTTGAAAAGGCGACGGCGCGCTCGCTCGTGCTCATCGACGAGCCGGGCGGCGGCACCGATCCCGAGGAGGGCGCGGCGCTCGCGCAGGCGGTCGTCGGCGCGCTCTTAAAGCGCGGGTGCAGGGGGATCGTCACCACGCACTATTCCGCGCTCAAGGAGTTCGCCTATGCCACGGAGGGCATCGAAAACGGTTGCATGGAGTTCGATTCCGCCGATTTCAAGCCGCTCTACCGCCTGAAGATCGGCGCGCCCGGGTCTTCGAACGCGCTCCTCATCTGTACGCGGCTGGGGCTCCCCGCCGAGACGGTCGAGGAGGCAAAGGGCTATCTTTCGGAGGGTGCGCGTTCCTTTGCCGAAACGCTGCGCGCCGCCGAGGAGAGCCGCATCCGCACCGAGGAGACCATGCGCGCCGCCGAGTCGCTCAAACGCGACTGGGAGGGTAGGCTCGCCGCGCTCGGGAAGGAAGAGGAGAAGTTCCGCGCGGAGCGGGAGCGCTTTCTGACGTCCGCCAAGGCGGAGGCGCGGCGCATCGTCGCCTCCCGCACCGAGGAGGCGGAAGAGCTGCTCGCCGAAATGGAGGAGATCTTCCGGAAGGAGAACTTTTCGGAGGCGGACCTCATCCGCGCGCGCACCCTCAAAAACAAGATGGAGAACGCGCCCGTCGAGGAGGAGCCCGTGCGCGCCGTACCCGCCGATCTCGCCAAGCTGAAGGCGGGCGATAAGGTGCTCGTCGGCAGTATGAACGCGCAGGGCACGGTGCTCCGCGTGGAAAAGGGCGGCTGCGAAGTGCAGGCGGGCGCGCTGAAAGTGCGCGTGAAGGCGTCCGATCTCTATACGCTTGCGGGCGGGAAAAAACAGGAACCCGAGAAGAAGGAGAACGTGCAGGTCACGCGCGATCTGAAAGAGCGCCCAGTGGTGCATCTGGAGTGCAACGTCATCGGTATGACGGCGGCGGAGGCGATTCCCGAAGTGGAGGCGTTTCTCGACGGCGCGGTGCTCGCGAACCTGCCGGAGGTGCGCATCATCCACGGGATGGGCACGGGAAAACTGCGCGCTGCCATCCACGATCTGCTCCGTAAAAACAAGCGCGTCGCCTCCTTCCGCCTCGGCAAATACGGCGAAGGGGAGAGCGGCGTCACCGTCGTTACCTTAAAATAGCGCATAAATCGGGCGGACAGCCAATACAATGGAGTGATATCCTTTTTCGAGGTGCTCCGGTGAAAAAGCTCTCCGCGCGGGCGGTCGCCCTGCTCACAAACGGTATTCTTGCGCTCATCCTCATCGTCGTGGGGGCGGTGTGTTTCTTTCCCTCCGCATCGCACGTCTCGGGCGTAAAAGAGCGCGTCGTCTACCGCGGCAGCGCCGAAAACGCCGTTTCGCTCATGTTCAACGTGTATTGGGGGAGCGGCGAGGTGGAGGGCATCCTTTCCGTACTCAAAGAATACGGCGCAAAGGCGACCTTCTTCCTCGGCGGAAGCTGGGCGGACGACAACACCGCGCTCGTAAAGCGCATCGCCGAGGAGGGGCACGAAGTCGCCTCGCACGGTTACTTCCACCGCGATCACGCTTCGCTCGATTACGACGGGAACTATAAGGAGATCAAACAGAGCGTCGACTTCATCTCCGCGGCGGCGGGCGTCGAAATCGCGCTCTTTGCGCCCCCCTCGGGGGCGTATAACGATGAAACGGTGCTCGCCGCCGAGAGCCTCGGGCTCAAAACCGTCATGTGGAGCCGCGATACCATCGATTGGCGGGACAAGGACGAGGAGCTCTGCTACACCCGCGCCACGCAAGATCTGGAGGCGGGCGAACTCATCCTCATGCACCCCATGCAGCACACGCTCGCGGCGCTCCCGCGCATCCTGCACTATCTGGAGACGCACGGGCTCTCCGCCGTCACCGTGAGCGAAAATATCGGATAAAACACTGAAAATTACACATACATAACGAGGAAAAGCTATGATCCGGACAAAGACACTTGAAAACGGCGTGCGCGTCATCGTCAAGCGCATGGAGGGGCTGCTTTCCGTCTCCATGGGCGTGCTTGTGGGAACGGGCGCGGCGTTCGAGACCGACCGTGAGGACGGCATCTCGCACTTTATCGAACACATGCTCTTCAAGGGCACCGAAAAACGCACCGCGTTCGAAATTTCCGACGCGTTCGATTCGCTCGGCGCGCAGGTGAACGCCTTCACGGGGAAGGATCTCACCTGCTACTATTCCAAGGCGACGAGCGACCACGCCGCCGAGGCGTTCGCGCTGCTTGCCGATCTCTTCCTCAATTCGGTATTTCCCGAAGAGGAGATGGCGCGCGAAAAGGGCGTCGTCGTCGAAGAGATCAACATGGACGAGGATTCGCCCGAGGATCTGTGCCTCGATCTTCTCTCCCGCGCGGCGTTCGGTTCCGCAAACTACGGCAGGAACATCCTCGGCACGGCGGAGAACGTGAACGGATTCACGCGCGAGGATCTCAGAGCGTACCGGAAGGAGCGCTACTGTCCCGAAAACGTGGTCGTCTCCTTTGCGGGCAGCATCGAGCCCGCCGAGGCGATCGCCCTTGCGGAGGAATATTTCGGCGGCATGGAGCGCACCTCCTTCCGCGAGCGGGAAAAGAAGGTCGTGTGGCAGGGCGGCAACCTGTTCCGCAAAAAGCCCATCGAACAGGCGCACTTCGCGTTTGCCTTCCCCTCGGTCAGGCGGGAAGACGTCTCCCGCCCCGCCGTACAGCTCATGAACGCCATCTTCGGCGGCGGCATGAGCTCCCGCCTCTTCAAGCGCGTGCGCGAGGAGCTCGGATTGGCGTACTCCGTCTATTCCTACTCCACGCACTATCTCGAAACGGGGCTTTTGACGGTGTATGCGGGCGTCAATCCCGCCAAGGCGAAGGACGCGGCGGAGGCGGTGCGTGCCGTCATCGCGGAAATGCAGTCAGGCGGCGTCTCCGAAGCGGAGTTTCTGCGCGGGCGCGAACAGCTCAAGGCGAGCAGCATCTACTCGCAGGAGAATACCTCGGCGCAGATGCTCCTTTACGGCAAGGAGATGCTCTACAACAACGCCGTGTACGACTTTGAAAAGCGCATGGCGGAGATCTCCGCGCTCACGCGCGACGACGTTATCGCAGCCATCGCGGAGGGCTTCGATTTCTCCCGCGCGGCGGTCGCCTCCGTCGGCAACCTCGACGAAGCGATCAAAGTATGACGGAGCGCGTGGAGGGCTTTGCGCCCGTGTGTTTTCCCGAGAGCCGCGTGCTGATCTTGGGGAGCTTCCCCTCGGTGAAGAGCCGCGCCGAGGGATTCTATTACGGCAATCCGCGCAACCGTTTTTGGGGCACGGTGTGCGGCTTTTTCGGGGAGGACGTGCCGAAGGATATCGCGGGCAAGGTGGATTTTCTCCGCCGCAGGAACATTGCGCTGTGGGACTCCGTCACCGTCTGTTCCATCCATGCCTCCGAGGACGCGTCCATCCGCGACGCCGACAGGGCGGACGTCGCCGCGCTCATCCGCGGCACGGCGGTGCGCACCGTCCTGTGCAACGGCAAGGCGGCGTTTGCGTATCTGCCAAAGGAGTTTCTGCCCACCCATGTCCGCGTTGTATGCCTTCCGTCCACGTCGCCCGCCAATCCGCGCTTTTCGGCGCAGGCGTGGCATACGGAGCTCGCGGAGGCGTTGAAGGAGGATATATGATTACATACGAAGAGGCGCTCGCCGCGCTGCGCGCGCACGAGGACGAGGGTTACCGCGCCTTCCACAAAAAACTTCTGAAGGACGAGGGGATCCGCGTGATCGGCGTCCGCATGCCCGCGCTCCGCGCCCTCGCCAAAAAGTGGAAGGGGGAGTGGGAGAGCGTGCGCGCCTTTCCCGACGAATATTACGAAGTTACCTTTCTGAAATGCGCGGTCGCGGCGCAGCTCCCGTACGAGCGGCTCGTCTCCGTGATCGACGAGGTCGTGGGGCTCCTCGATAATTGGGCGACGTGCGACGGGTTCGAGCCCGCCTGCATCGCAAAACACCGCGAGGCGTTCGCGCCCTACATCGAAAAATTTCTCGCCGACCGCCGCGTGTTCGTGCGCCGCTTCGCGCTCACCACGCTGCTGCACTTCTATACGGACGCCGAGGGACTGCCGCTCGTGCTCGATTGCCTGAAAAAGGTGAACGCGGAGGAGTACTACGTCTCCATGGCGGCGGCGTGGCTCGCCGCCGAGGTGCTCGTCAGATTCCCCGCGGCGGGGGAGGCGCTGCTTTCGGAACATGCGCTCGACGCCCGCACGCATAACCGCGCCATCCGCAAGGCGTGCGAGAGCTTCAGGGTGAGCGCGGAACGCAAAACCGTGCTCCGCGCCATGAAACGGTAATATTTGTCACAAAATCAAATGACTTTTCCGCACTTGTTTGCGGGAAAAGTATTGACAAATCCCCCCGAATGGGGTAGAATATGAATAAATATACGCGCACCCGCGCTTTTGCGGGGCGAACGGAGGATAGTCATGTTTGAAAAAGTTTGCAAAATGCTCGCAGAGCAGCTCGATATTTCCGCAGATACGATCACGCCGCAGTCGGAAGTCGTGAAGGACCTCGGCGCCGATTCGCTCGACGTCGTTGAACTCATGATGGCATTGGAAGACGAGTACGGCATCACCCTTCCCGAGGGCGAGGTCGAAAACGTCAAGACGGTGCAGGACATCGTCGACATGATGGAAAAACTGCAGAAGTAATTTTGTTTTTTTGCAAGGATCCCGCGGCTGCGCCGGCGGGATCCTTTTTTTGCGCCGCGGCGGAGCGGGGGAGCGGGCTCTGCATATATGCACGGTTTTGTGCGAAATATGCCGAATAACGCTAAATATTGCGCAAAAGACTTGCCCTTGACCGCAAAATATGGTATAATAAGGTAATCTTACTTTATTTTACGGGAACAGACGAGGAAACTATGGCACAACAGCATTACGACGCGGGCGATATCACGATCCTGGAGGGGCTTGACGCGGTCCGTCTGCGCCCCGGCATGTATATCGGCTCGACGGGATCGCGCGGCTTGCACCATATCCTGTGGGAGATCGTCGACAACGCGATCGACGAGGCGGCGAACGGCTATGCGGACAGGATCGACGTCATCCTGCACAAGGACGGCAGCGCCTCCGTCGAGGATAACGGCCGCGGCATTCCCACCGATATCCACCCTAAGACGAAGGTCTCGGGCGTGCAGGTCGTGTTCACGCAGCTTCACGCGGGCGGAAAATTCGATGAACACAACTATTCCTTTTCGGGCGGTCTGCACGGCGTGGGCGCGTCCGTCACAAACGCGCTCTCCAAATGGCTGAAAGTGCGCGTCAATAAAGACGGCGACACATGGGAGATGGAGTTCCATTCTTATTACGACGAAAAAAAGCAGAAAGAGGAGTCGGGGATCCCCGTCGCGCCCCTCAAAAAGACGGGCAAGTGCGGCAAAGCGCACGGCACGCTCGTGCATTTCATGCCCGATGACAAGGTGTTCTCCTCCGTACAGTTTCAGCTCGCCACGGTGGAGCACCGCCTCAGGGAGCTCGCCTTCCTGAATAAGGGGCTCACCATCACGCTCACCGACGAGCGCATCACGATGAACGAATACGCCGAGCAGACGGGCGCGGACGAGGGCGAGACGCGTCAGCTCGATCTGATGGGCGCCACGCAGCCCTATTCGGTGACGTATTTTTATCAGGGCGGCATCGCCGATTTTGCCGCCTACCTCAACGAGGGCAAGAGCAAACTCTATCCGCAGCCGCTCTACTATAAGGGCGAGCGCGACGGCATCTATGTGGAGTTTGCCATTCAGCATACGGGGGAGTTCACGGAAAATCTCTTCTCCTTCGTCAACAACATCCCCACGCCCGAGGGCGGCTTCCACGAGATGGGGTTCCGCGGCGGGATCACGCGCATGCTCAACGACTACGCGCGCGAGAACAAGCTCATCAAGGACAAAGATCCCAATTTCCTCGGCGACGACTTCCGCGAGGGCATCACGGCGGTGCTCTCCATCAAGATGAAGAACGTGCAGTTCGAAGGGCAGACCAAGACGAAGCTCGGCAACCCCGAGGCGCGCGCGCCCGTGGAGAGCGTCGTGGTGGAGGGGCTCAGAGAGCTTGCCTCCTCCGCGAAGAACAAAAAGACGTTCGACGAGATCATCAAAAAGGCGCAGGGGGCGGCGCGCGTGCGCATCGCCGCGCGGCAGGCGAAGGACACGGCGCGCGCAAAAAACAGCATCGATTCTCTGCAGCTCGTGGGCAAGCTCGCCGCCTGCTCGGGCAGGAAGCCCGAACTCAACGAGCTCTTTATCGTCGAGGGCGATTCGGCGGGCGGCACGGCGAAACAGGCGCGCGTGCGGCAGTTTCAGTCCATCCTGCCCCTGCGCGGCAAGCCGCTCAACGTCGAAAAAAAGCGGCTCGATCAGGTGCTTGCGAACGAGGAGATCCGCACCATTATCTCCGCGCTCGGCGCGGGAGTGGGGAACGATTTCAACCTCGATAAGCTCAACTACCACAAGGTCATCATCCTTTCCGACGCCGATCAGGACGGCTTCCACATCCGCTGTATCCTTCTGACCTTCTTTTTCCGCTATATGCGCCCGCTCGTCAACGCGGGGCATGTGTACATCGGCATGCCGCCGCTCTACAAGGTATATCGCCCCAACGGCAGCATGGAGGAGTACGCCTACGACGAAGAGGAATTGCAGCAGAAGATCGAAAAGGTGGGGCGCGGGTATCTCGTCCAACGCTACAAGGGGCTCGGCGAAATGAGCGCCGAACAGCTTTGGAGCACGACGATGGATCCCATGCGCCGCAACCTCACGCAGGTGACCATCGAGGACGCCGTGGCGGCGGAGGATATGATCACCACGCTCATGGGCGACAGGGTGGAAGGCAGAAAGGAATTTCTGAACAGGAACGCCAACTTCAACAAGACGGACGCGTTCATGGATAAGGTCAAACTCAAGAAGGAGGCGGACGATGAAGAGTGAAGAAAAGAAGCAGGCGCCCAAGGGCACGCTGTTCGTGACCCCGCTCGAGGAAGTCCTGCCCTCCGCCATGCTCCCGTATGCGGAGTTCGTCATCATGGACCGCGCCCTGCCCCGCGTGGAGGACGGGCTCAAGCCCGTACAGCGGCGCATCCTCTATACCATGTTCGAGATGGGGCTCACGCCCGATAAACCGCATAAAAAGTCGGCGCGTATCGTCGGCGACTGCATGGGTAAGTATCACCCGCACGGCGACTCGTCGGTCTACGACGCGATGGTGCGCATGGCGCAGGATTTCAACATGGGGCGCACGCTCGTCAACGGGCACGGCAACTTCGGCTCGGTGGACGGCGACCCCGCCGCCGCCATGCGCTATACCGAGGCAAGGCTTGAGCCGCTCGCCCTCGAACTTCTGCGCGATCTCGATAAGAACACCGTTCCCTTTTCGCTCAACTTCGACGACTCCTTAAAGGAGCCCGATATGCTCCCCGGGCGCTTCCCCAACCTCCTCGTGAACGGCGCCTCGGGCATTGCGGTGGGGCTTGCCACCAACATCCCGCCGCACAATTTGGCTGAGGTCATCGACGGCGTCGTCGCGTACATCGACCGCCCCAACATCAAGCTCAACGAGATGCTCAAATACATCCCCGCGCCCGATTTCCCCACGGGGGGATACATCATCGCCAACGAGCTCAATCAGGCGTACAAGACGGGCAAGGGGCGCATCCTCATCCGCGCGAAAGTGCGCGTGGAGGACGGCGAAGGGGATAAAAAGAACATCGTCATCACCGAGCTTCCCTATCAGGTCAACAAATCGACGCTTCTTCGCAAGATCGCGGACCTCAGGGAGGAGAAGAAGGAGCAGCTCGCCGCCATCTCCCGCGTGAGCGACGAGTCCGACCGCGACGGCATCCGCGCCGTCATCGAAGTGCGCCCCGAGGGCGACGTGAACAAGATCTTGAAAGTGCTGTATAAGTACACCGATCTCGAGGTCACCTTCGGCATGAACATGGTCGCCATCGCGGGCGGAAAGCCCATGCAGATGGGGCTCATGGAGATCATCCGCTACTACGTCAATTATCAGCGCGAAGTGGTGCTCCGCCGCACGAAGTTCGACCTCGCCGCGGCGAAGGAGCGCTGCCACATCCTCGAAGGGCTCATCATCGCCGTGCGCAACATCGACGAGGTCATCAGGATCATCAAGAACGCCGAATCGACGGCGGACGCGCGCGACAAACTGAGAAAGCGCTTCTCCCTCTCCGAAAAACAGGCGCAGGCGATCCTCGATCTCCGCCTCGCCCGCCTCACCAAGCTCGAGGTGTTCAAACTCGAGGAGGAGCTCAAGCGCCTCAAAGAGCTCATTGAAAAGCTCACCGCCATCGTCAACAGTCAGAGAAAACAGCTCGAGGTCGTCAAGGAAGAGATCCTCGAGATCAAGCGCAAATACAAGACGCCGCGCCGCTCGCAGCTCGTCTTTTCGGAGGACGAGGCGGAGGCGGAGCGCGCCGACGTCAAGGAGCCCGGGGTGCCGAGCGTCGCCTGCATCACGGCGGACGGCAGGATCAAGTGCGTGACCGAGCGCAATTACAGCGCCTCGAACAAGTCGATCGGGCCCAATTCCAAACTCAGCGCCGTCGTCCTCAAGGAGATCCGCATGCTCTCCGACGAGCAGATGCTCGTCGTCTCCGACTACGGCAACTGCTACCGCATTTACGGGGAGAAGGTGGGGCGCAAGTTCTCCGATCAGGGCTTCCGCCTTGCCGAACTGCACGAGGACGCCGCCGAGGACGAAAAGCCCGTGGCGCTCTTGCGCGCCGACGTCGGCAACGGGAACCTGCTGTTCATCACCGAAAAGGGCATGCTCAAAAAGACGGCGTGGTCGGAATACGCCGTGGGCAAGAGCATGTTTCAGGGCATCCGCCTCAACGAGGGGGATAAGCTCCTCTATGTCCAACCCGACGCCGACGAAGAGGGCGTTACCGTATTCTTCGTCACGCAGGACGGCATGTGCCTCAACGCCAAGAAGGACGATATCCCCGTGCAGGGGCGCGTTTCGGGCGGCGTAAAGGGCATCAATCTCAGGGAGGGCGACCGTGTCGTGTTCGCCGCGCAGATCGACGGCGAGGGCGAGATCGTCGTCGCCACGTCCGAGACCCGTTTCAAGCGCGTCATCGCCGCGCAGATCGACCCGCTCCCGCGTTACAGAAAGGGCGTGCAGATCGCCTCGCTTAAGGGCGCGAAGATCATCTTCGCCAACTATGTCACCGTGCCGTATATGCTCGCCGTCGTCAAGGACGACGGTACGATGACGGAGATCACCACCGAGGATATCCCCATCGACGCGACCAACACGCGCGGCAGAACGCTCAAAGGCGTAAAGTGGAAGGCGAAGGCGGTGTACGCGATGCGCTACCGCGAGGTCGAGGAATAACGCGCCGCACGGGAAAGACCGGAACAAGAGAGCTGCCGCCGCAGGGCGGCGGCTTTTTGTATGGTCGGGAATTTGTAACGTAATTGTCATGCAAATGTAATATTGTTGTAAAATGGAGAAAAAGACGGGGGACCCGTCTTGACAAGCGCACGCGGAAATAGTAAAATACACATTGGAGGATTTTATATGAAATTTGGGATCTTAACGAGCGGGGGGGATTGCGCGGGGCTGAACGCGGTCATCCGCGCGATCGGGCTGTATCTGAAACGCAACGTCAAAAACGCCGAGATCGTCGGCATCCCCGAAGGGTACGGCGGGCTCATCCGCGGGGAGAGCTATCCGCTCACGGAGGAGGATTTTTCGGATATCCTCGACGTCGGCGGCACCGTCCTGCGCACGTCCCGACAGCCGTTCAAGAAGATGACTGCGCCCGAGGAGGGCGGCACGCGCCTTTCCAAAATGATCGCGAACTATAAAAAAATGGGCTTGGACTGCCTGTTTACATTGGGCGGCGCGGGAACGCACAAGACGGCGGCGCTCCTGAGCATGGAGGGCTGCAACGTGATCGGCGTGCCCAAGACGATCGATAACGACATCTACGGGACGGATTTCACCTTCGGGTTCCAAACGGCGGTGGAGGTCGCGACGGACGCCATCTGCCGCATCGAGACGACGGCGCGCAGCCACAGCCGCATCATGCTCGTGGAGGTCATGGGCAACAAGGCGGGATGGCTCACGCTGTACTCCGGTATCGCCTCGGGCGCGCACATGATCCTCATTCCCGAAATTCCCTTTTCGGTGGACGCGGTGTGCGATTTCCTCGCCGCGCGTGCGCAGGCGGGGGAGCGCTACTCGATGGTCGCCGTCGCGGAAGGGGCGCTGCTTGCAAGCGAGGCTCGTTTCAAAAAGGAGGATCGCGCCTTCGTGCGCACGGAGCTCGGCGAGAGCACCGTCACGCGCCATCTCGCCGAAGTCATCGGCGAACGGACGGGCGTGGAGACGCGCTACTCGGTGCTCGGCTATCTGCAGCGCGGCGGCGCGCCCTGCGCCTACGACCGTCTGCTCTGCTCGCGTCTTGGCGGGTACGCGGCGCGGCTCGCTGCGGAGGGGCGCTTCGGCGTGACCGTCGCGCTCGAGAACAACAAGATCACCTTCAACGCGCTTGCGGACATCGCGGGCAAGTACAAGTTCGTCGATCCCGCGGGGGAAGCCGTGCGTTTTGCGCGCGATATCGGCATTTCCTTCGGAGATAATCCATAAATTAAAAAGATATCTGATTCAAGGAGATTTGATTATGAAATATTCGGTCATCGACGTCAGTTCGAGCAGCCTTTCCCTCATCGTCGCCGCGGCAGACGAACGCAAAACGGAGATCTTGTTCAAAGATCGCTATCCCATCAGCCTCGTGCACTATCTCGACGGGCGCAAATTCACCGAGCGCGGCATCGATAAACTCGTCGACTGCCTCAAAGAGATGAAGACGACCTGCGCAAATTTCGGCGCGGAGCGGTGCTATCTCATCTCCACCGCGGCGCTCCGTTACATCGAAAATTTCGATGAAGTGCGCGCGCGCGTCAGAGAGGCAACGGGGTTCGCCGTCAACTTTATCGACGCGGCGACGGAGGCGTACTGCGACTATGTCGCCAACATCTACTACGCCTCTTACGAGCGCCCCGTCCTCATCGACCTCGGCGGCAAGAGCATCGAGGTGTGCGATCTTGCCAAGCGCCGCAAGGAGGACATGACCTCGCTCGCGTTCGGGCTCCTCGATCTGTACCGCAAGTTCGTCTCCAACATCTTCCCCGACGAAAAGGAGGCGCGCCTGATCAAATCGTACGTCAAGGAAAAGTTCGACCGCGCCGAACTGCCCAAGGAAGGCGTGTACGCCACGGCGGTCATGGTCGGCGCCGCGAACGCCGCCATTTACGACGTTTACGCCGATTACGCCGACGTGAAAGCGGAGGGCGGCGTCAAAGTCATCGAATACAAAAAGTTCAAAAAGCTCGTCAAGCACCTTCTCACGGGGGAGGACCGCTCCAAACTCGTCCTCAACAACGCGCCCGAAAAGCTCTACCTCATCGGGTCGGCAGCCGTCGTGCTCAAAGTGCTCTTCAAGCGGTTCGGCGTGAATAACATCATCGTCAGCGACCGCGGCGTGAAGGAGGGATACCTGCAGCTCGTGCTCGAAGGCAAGGAGACGGGGCTTTGGTACGATTTCGCCACGGGCGAAACGGGCGGCGAAGAGCGCGCCGTGCCGCAGGAGAACGCAAAGCCCGAAAAGAAGAAGGGCAAGCCCGCCGAAAAGGCGCCCGCCAAGGAAAAACAGCCTTCCGAAAAGAAGACTTCCAAGAAAAAGGAGCCCGCCATGTCCGAGGAAAAGGCGGAAAAAGCGCCCTCCGAGGCGCCCGCGCCCGCGCCCAAGCGCCGCGGCAGACCGCCCAAGAGCGCGACCATGCCCGAGGCGAAGGCGGAAAAAGCGCCCTCCGAGGCACCCGTGTCCGCGCCCAAGCGCCGCGGCAGACCGCCCAAGAGCACGGCCATGCCCGAGGTAAAGGCGGAAAAAGCGCCTTCCGAGGCGCCCGCGCTGCCCGAAACGCCCGCCGCGCCGTCGGACGAAAAGAACGACTGATCCAATACGCAAACAGAAGGTAAGAAAACATGAAACTGACAGTTCCGCAAAAAGTGAAAAACAAGTTCATCCGCGACATCTATGTGAACCGAGAGTACAGTTGGCTGCTCTTCAACAAGCGTGTGCTCGATCAGGCAGTCGACCTGACGAACCCGCTTTTGGAGCGCTGCAAATTTCTCTCCATCTTTACCTCCAACTTGGACGAATTTTTCATGGTGCGCGTCGGGAGCCTGTACAACGAGAGCATTTCCGAACCGCAGGCGACGGAGAACAAGACGCGCCTCACCGCGGCGAAACAGCTCGACGGGATCGCCGAGGTCGTACAGAGGCTGTACGAACTGCGCGCGTCCTGCTACACGGCGCTCCGCAAGGAGCTCGGCAAAAACGGCCTGCGCATCCTGCGCGCGGAGGACCTTACCCCGCGTCAGACGGAGGAGTGCAGGCAGATCTTCCTCCGCCATGTGCTGCCGCTGCTTTCGCTGATGGTGCTTGACGCGAAACACCCGCTCATGCAGTTCGAAAATAAGCGCAGCTACATGATCTGTCAGCTCGAAAAGGACGGCCGCCGCATGATCGGCGTCATTTCCGTCAACCCGTCGCTTGACCGGCTGTATCGGCTGAGCGGCGAAAAGAAGGTGCGCCTCATCCCGCTCGAGGAGCTCATCCGCCTCTTCGGCAAGCTCGCGTTCACGGGGTATACCGTCAACGAGCAGATGCTCATGCGCGTCACCCGCAACGCCGATTTCGATACGCATATCGACGATTCCGATATCGAGCGCGATTTTTCGGAGATCATGAAAAAGAAGGTGGAGTCGCGCGCCAAGCTCAACGTCGTCCGCCTCGAAGTGGACAACGCCGAGAGCAAACTCAAGGACTTCGTCCTCAAGCTCCTCGACCTCAACCCCAAGTTCTGTTTCTGCGACGAGCGGTTTTTCGACTATAAATTCCTGTTCTCCCTCGGCAATTATTTCTCCGCGGAACAGGGCGCGCCGCTCAAGTATCCGCCCTTCAAGGGCGCCGTTTCCGACGAGCTCGCGCTCACGCCCTCGCTCATCGATACGGTATTCCGCCGCGACGTGTTCCTCTCTTATCCTTACGACGCCATGACGCCCGTCGTCGATCTTTTGGAGGAGTGCTCCAAGGATAAGCGCGTAAGCTCCATCATGATCACGATCTACCGCCTGGCGCACCATTCGCGCATCGCGGAGCTTCTGTGCCGCGCGAGCGAGAACGGCAAACAGGTGGTCGTCGTCATCGAGCTCTGCGCCCGTTTCGACGAAGAGAACAACATGTACTTTGCCTCCAAGCTGCAGGAGGCGGGCTGCACCATCATCTACGGCATGGAGAACTTTAAGGTGCACTCCAAGATCATCTCCATTGTGCTCAAAGAGGGAGAGGAGCTGCGCTACATCACCCATCTCGGAACGGGCAACTACAACGAGTCCACGAGCAAGCAGTACACCGACCTCAACATCATCACGTCGGATAAGAAGATCGGCGAAGACGCCGTCGCCTTCTTCCGCAACGTCTCCATCTGCAATACGGAGTTTGAGTACGAGCGGCTGCTCGTGGCGCCCAAAACGCTCAAGAGCGGGCTCATCAGGTATATCGACCGCGAGATCGATAAGGCGAAAAACGGCGAAGAGGGGTACATCCTCGCCAAAATGAACAGCCTTACCGATAAGGAGATCATCGATAAATTCGCCGAGGCGAGCGCCGCGGGTGTGAAGATCGAGCTCGTCATCCGCGGGATCTGCTGCATCCTTCCCGGCGTGCCCGGCAAAACGGAGAACATCCGCGTCATCAGCATCGTCGGAAGATTTTTGGAGCATTCGCGCGTATACTCCTTCGGCAGAGGGAAAGACCGCGTGACGTACATCTCAAGCGCCGATCTCATGACGCGCAATACCGATAAGCGCGTGGAGATCGCCGCGCCCGTGCTCGACAGCCGCATCGCCGACAGGATCGTCGGCATCCTTCAGACGATGCTCGCCGATAACATCAAGGCGCGCAAGCTGTGTCCGGACGGCGAGTACCGCAAAGTGGAGACGCTCGGCGACCCGCTCGACGCGCAGGCGTACTTCCTCAGCGAAGCGAACGCAAAGTAAGTTTTGATCGTATCATTTTAGAATCGCCGCCGTGCGGATTTATTCCGCGCGGCGGCGATCTTTTCATGGCTTCGGAAAGGGCGCGGCATTTTTCATCGCGCAGATTTCCCTGCCAAAATGGTTCTTTTGCTTTTTCCGAACGGATGTAAACCCGCCGTTTCGAAATTCGTCGAAATAATAAAATCGGAAAATTTCCTATAAAATGCCCCGTTATTTTGATATAAATCGAAATACAGGGCGGTTTTCATCGCGGTGCGGGGCGCGCCGAAAGGAGCGGCGGGAATGATTCCGCCGCGCGGGCGCTGATGTTTTTATGATGACAAAAAATGCCGTTTTATTGAGAAAATTCCGATGAAAATTATGTAAATAGTACGAAATGTGCGCCAAGCGGTTTACTTTTTTCAAAAAAAAGTGTACAATAAATGCTGAAAATACAACGGAGCCGTAAAAATGGGATTGTTTACAAAAATCAAATCGCTGTTCGTCCGCAAAGCGCCCAAGGTGACGCTCGGGCTTGCGCTCGGGAGCGGCGGCGCAAAGGGGATGGCGCACCTCGGGGCGCTCAAGGCGTTCGCGGAGGCGGGGCTCTCCTTCTCGGTCGTGACGGGCACTTCCATCGGCTCCATCGTCGGGGCGCTGTACTGCAAGGGTTATACTTGGGCGGATATGGTGGGCGTCGTCGATAACCTCAACAAGAAAGAGTTTGCAAAAAACATCCGTCCGTTTGCGGATATGGCGCCCATCGAGGCATTTTTGGAACAGTTTTTGGAGGGGGATATCGCCGATCTTTCCCTCCCTTTCGCCGCATGGGCGACGGACGCGGAGACCAACGAGGGCGTACTCCTCAACGCCGGCAAAACGGCGCGGGTGCTCACCGCCTCCGCGGCGATCCCGCCCTTTTTCCGCGGCGTGGAGATAGACGGGAAAAAGCTGTACGACGGCGCGTATACCAACGCGATCCCCGCGGACGTCTGCCGCGAGATAGGGGCGGACGTCGTTGTGGCTGTCGATCTTTCCGCGTATGTCAAGCCGGAGGAGGAGAAGGGGCGCATCGCCCGCCTGCTCGGCTCCGCGATCAACTATTTCGTGCCCGTCAAGACGTTGGAAAACGCCAAATCGCGCGGGTACGAGGCGGCGGACGTTATGCTCCGCCCCAATCTGTACGACTTCAAGCCGACGGACGTTTCGCGCGCCGCAACGGACGCGATGTTCGAGATCGGCTATGAGGAGGCAAAAGCGCACATCCCCGAGATCGAAGCCGCGATCAAGGAAGCGGGCAAGCGCAAAAAGCGCTGATGCGCACGCGGGCGGAAAAATATGCCGCGGCGCGCCGCGCGCTCCGCGCTGCGCTCATCGTGCTCGTCGTCGGGGCGCTCGCCGTGGCGGCGGCGCTTGTGCCGTACCGCACGCTCCTTCCCGCGCTCCCCGTTTCCGCGCGGGCGGAGGGAGAACTGCGCGTGCACTTTCTCAGCGTGGGGCAGGGCGACTGCACCATCGTGGAATTTCCGAGCGGCGCCATCGTCGTCGTGGACGCGGGCGACGGTTCCTTTGCCAACGACGGCTATGTCGTCCGGTACGTCAAGGGGCTTGCGCCCGTCTCCGTCACGTTAGCGATAACGCACGCGGACGCCGATCACTTCGGCGGGGCTGCGGAGCTCCTGCGCGTTTTTCACGTGGAGCGGATCTTCCTTCCCGCGGTCGGTTCGGATACGGGCGCGTACAGGCGGCTGCTCTCCGCTGTGGAGCGCGAGGGCTGCGCCGTGGACGGGGCGGCGCGCTACAAGAGCGTGCTCGACCGTTCCGGCGCGTTTATGGTCTGCCTTTCGCCGCATGCAGCGGGCGAGACGGACGAGAACGCGTCTGCGGCGGTCTTTTATCTCGAATACGAGGGCGTGCGCGTGCTGCTCTCATCCGATATTTCCGCCGCGCGGGAGGCGGCGCTCGCCGCGGAGTACGCGCTCCGGGATGACGTCTTCGATAACGGACGGCTCACAGTGGAACTCAGCGGCATAGACATTCTCAAAGCGGGGCATCACGGTTCGGCGGGCGCGACTTCCGCGCCGTGGCTTTCGCTCCTTCAGCCCAAAGAGGCGGTCATTTCGTGCGGGGCGGGCAACGGATACGGGCATCCCGCGGGCGAAACGCTTTCGCGCCTTGCGCAGGCGGGCGCCGCGATATACCGCACGGACGAGCTCGGCACCATCGTCGCGAATATTTCGGACGGAACATATACCATCAATTACGGAGAAAGGGCATGAAAGTGACAACGGCGGGCGAATCGCACGGGAAGGGGCTCTTCTGCATCATCGAGGGGCTCCCCGCGGGACTTGCCATCGACATGCGGGAAGTGGACGAATATCTCGCCCTGCGCCAAAGCGGCTACGGCCGCGGCGCGCGGCAGAAGATCGAAAAAGACAAAGCGGAGTTTCTTTCGGGCGTACGCGGCGGCGTAACGCTCGGCAGTCCCGTCGCCATTGCGGTGTGGAACCGCGACTATGAGAATTGGAAGGCGTATATGGCGCCCGAAGGCTGCGATACCTCCGCGCGCACGCTCACCAAAGTGCGCCCCGGGCACGCCGACCTCACGGGGCTGAAAAAATACGGCGGAGAGGACGCGCGCAACATTTTGGAGCGCGCCTCCGCCCGCGAGACGGCGATCCGCGTGGCAGCGGGAACGGTGTGCCGGCAGCTCCTCCGCGCGCTCGGCGTGGAGGTCGCGGGCTATGTGCGCGCCGTCGGCGGCGTCTGCGATGAAAACGAATATACCTTTGAACAGCTCAAAGAGCGCTCGCCCGAGCTCTTCATGATGGACGGCGAAGCGCAGGCGCGCGCCAAACAGGTCATCGACGCCTGCGCGGCGGAAGGCGATACCTGCGGCGGCGTCGTCGAACTGCGTGTGCGCGGGCTCAAATGCGGGTTCGGGAGCTGCATGACGTACGCGGAAAAGCTCGACGGCCGCCTCGCCGCGGCGCTCATGAGCGTGCAGGCGATCAAGGGCGTGGAAGTCGGGCTTGGCTTCGGCGCCGCCGCCCGCCGCGGAAGCGCCGTGCACGACGAGATCTTTTACGGCGAAGAGGGCTTTACGCGCAAGACCAACCGCGCGGGGGGCATCGAGGGCGGCATGTCCAACGGTGAGGAGATCGTGCTCCGCGCCGCCATGAAGCCCATTCCCACACTCATGCGCGGGCTCGCCACGGTGGACTACCGCACGCACGAGGCGGCGCGCGCCGCCACCGAACGCAGCGACGTATGCGCGATCCTCGCGTGCGAAGTCATTTTGGAGAGTGCGCTGTGCACGGAACTTGCCAAAGCCGTGCTCGAGCGGCTTGGCGGAGACCGCATGGACGAGATCGCCGCGCGCTATGCGCAGCTTGCCGACTGAGGGAGGAGGAACTCTATGAAATCCTTTGTGATACGCACAAAATCGGCGGAAGAGAGCCGCGTCGTCTGTCGCGCGGGCGTGCTCCGCACGGCGCTCACCCGCGCGCTCGGCGACTATAACGAGGTCTTTTTCTTCTCGGACAGAAACGTTTGGGAACTGTACGGCAGAAAGATCGGTCGGGCTTACCGCGACGCGCCCGTACATATCATGCCCGCGGGCGAGGCGTACAAAACGCCCGAAACGCTCCTGAAACTCCTCGCCGCCATGGCGGAGGCGCAGCTGCACCGCGGCGCGTGCCTCGTCGCCCTCGGCGGCGGCGTGGTGGGGGATATCGGCGGGCTCGCCGCCGCCCTCTATATGCGGGGCATCGACTGTATTCAGATCCCCACGACGCTGCTCGCGCAGGTGGATTCCTCCGTGGGCGGCAAGACGGCGGTGGACTTCGCGGGGGTGAAAAACCTCATCGGCGCCTTCCGTCAGCCCAAGTATGTGTTCGCCGATCCCACCTTCTTCGCCACGCTCCCGCCCCGCGAGGTGCGCTGCGGGCTTGGCGAGATCGTCAAGCACGGCGCGCTCTCGGCGTCCATCTTCGACGCGCTTTGGGCGTACCGTGATCATCTTACGGACGCGGACTTCCTCGCGGCGATCGTGCCCGAGAACATCGCGTTCAAGGCGGAAGTGGTGCGGCAGGACGCGACCGAGAAGGGACTGCGCAAGTGCCTCAACCTCGGGCACACCACGGCGCACGCCTTCGAGCTGACAGACGGAAAGCTCTCGCACGGGGAATATGTGCTCGCGGGCATTGTCTTTGAGGCGGAGCTCGCCAAAAGGTACGCGGAAGGCGACGGGGAATATCTCGCAAAGCTCGAAGAGCTCTGCCTGACCGCGCTCGGAGGGATGCCCGCGCTTCCCCCCGCGCGGGACGCGGCGCGCCTCGCGCGGTTGGATAAAAAGAACGCCGTAAAGGACGAGGTCGTGCTCACCGTGCCCGTAAGCAAGGGCGGGTACAAGCTGCTCGCGCTCGGGTACGACGAATACGCCGCCGCGCTCGAAGCGATCCAAAAGAAATTTGCGTCGGGAGGGATACAATGCTGAAACTTGCCGTAGTGGGGAAGGACGTCTCGCAGTCGCAGAGTCCGTCCATGCACAGTTATATCCTCGGGAAACTCGGCGTAAAGTGCTCGTACGAGACCGTCTCCATTCCGCCCGCCGCCTTTTTCGAGCGCGCGGAGGAGCTCTTCTCCCGCTTCGACGCCTTCAACGTGACCATCCCCTTTAAGGGGGAGATCATTCCCTTCCTCAAAAAAACGGAGGGCGACGCCCGCGTGTTCGGCGCGGTGAATACCGTCGTTTCCCGCACGCGCACGGGCTACAACACGGACGGCGAGGGCTTCGCGCTCATGCTGAGAAATGCGGGCGTGGAAGTCGCGGGGAAAACGGCGCTCGTGCTCGGCGCGGGCGGCGCGGGCAGGAGCTGCTGCAAAAAACTCGCGGACGGCGGCGCGTTCGTCTCCGTCTACGAGCGCGACGAAGAGCGCCTCTACGGGGTGTACCGCGAACTCGGCGGATTTTCCCCGCTCACCGAGGTGCCCGTTGCGCCCTTCGATATCATCGTCAACTGCACGGGCGTCGGCATGCACGATACGGTGGGCAAAACGCCTGCCGTCGCCGTGAGCGGCGGCGCGATTCAACCTGTGGGAGAGCAGCTCCTTTCGCTCTGCGGCACGGCGGTCGACCTCATCTATGTGCCCGCGCAGTCGGAATTTCTGCGCATTGCGGCGGCGCTCGGCAAAAAAACGGTCAACGGCGCGGCGATGCTCTTCTATCAGGCATACTATGCGGACTGCATCTATCTCAGACGCGCGCCCGACGCCGCCGAGGCGAAGGCGCTCTACGAAGGATACAGGGGGTGAAATCATGAAAATTCTTGTACTCAACGGCGTCAACCTCAATCTCACGGGGCGGCGCGAAAAGGGCGTTTACGGCAGCGAAACGTTGGAAGACATCAACAAGGAGATCGCCGCGTACGCCAAGGCGCACGGCGCAGAGGCGGAGTTCTTCCAAAGCAATCTCGAGGGCGAGATCTGCACGGCGATCCAACGGGCGGAGGGCAGGTACGACGGCATCGTGCTCAACGCGGGCGCGTTCACGCACTACTCCTACGCCATCCGCGACGCGATCGCTTCCGTTACGGTGCCCGTGGTGGAGGTGCACATGAGCAACGTACACGCGCGCGAAGAGTTCCGCCGCAATTCCGTGCTCACGCCCGTCTGCCGCGGCGAGGTGCTCGGATTCGGAAAGAACAGCTATATTCTTGCATTGGAGAGTTTCTTATTATGAACATCGTACTTTGCGGCATGATGGGCGTCGGAAAATCGACGGTGGGGGTGCGCATCGCGGAGCTCACGGGGCGCATGTGGTACGATACCGACATTGTGATCACCGACCGCCACGGCAGGATATCCGACATCTTCGAATACTACGGCGAGGCGCATTTCCGCTCGCTCGAGACGGAAGTCGTGCGCGAACTCTCGGAGCGCGACGGGCTCGTCATCTCCACGGGCGGCGGGCTCGTGCTGAAGCCCGAAAACAGCGAGCTGCTCAAGCAGAACGGCAAGATCTTTTTCATGCGCGCCTCCTTCGAAACGCTCCTCAAACGCGTGCGCGCGGACGAGACGCGCCCCCTCCTCAAAAACACGGGCAAGACGGCGGAGTCGCTCGGCAAGCTCCTTGCGCAGCGCACGCCCGTCTATGAGCACGTTGCCGATTACATCGTGGATACCGACGGGAGATCCATCGACGAGGTGGCGCAGGAGATCGTCCGCCTTGCGGGGGAAGAGGCGTGAACGCGCTCGTCACGGGCGGAACGCGCGGCATCGGGCTTGCCTGCTGCCGCCTTTTTTCCCGCATGGGGTACCGCGTGATAGCGACCTATTCCGCCGATGAACGCGCCGCGGAGGCGGCGCGGGCGGAGCTCCCCGAAGTCGCGTTCGTGCGCGCGGACGCTGCGGACGAGGCGGCTGTTTCCGCGCTCTTTGCCTCCTTCGGGCGGCTCGACGTGCTCGTCAACAACGCGGGCGCGGCGCTGTATGCGCAGGTGCAGGATACCGCGTGGGCGGACTATGCGCGCGTCATGAACGTGAACATGGGCGGGGCGTTCCTCGCCTGCAAATACGCCGTGAAAAAGATGCTCGACGGCGGGG
The DNA here is from genome assembly GCA_048370055.1 of Candidatus Gallimonas sp. Classification (GTDB taxonomy): domain Bacteria; phylum Bacillota; class Clostridia; order Christensenellales; family Borkfalkiaceae; genus Gallimonas. The sequence goes on from DBGBVX010000013.1 coordinate 30,811, forward strand.
GCGCCATCGTCAATATCTCCTCGGTATGGGGCGTGACGGGCGGAAGCTGCGAGAGCGTGTATTCGGCTTCGAAGGGGGCGCTCATCGCCTTTACGAAGGCGCTCGCCAAGGAGCTCGCGCCCGCGCGCATCACCGTCAACTGCGTGGCGCCCGGGGTCATCGATACCGCCATGAACGGCAGGCTGAACGCCGAAGAGCGCCGCGCGCTCGCGGAGGAGATCCCGCTCGGCAGGTTCGGCACGCCCGAAGAGGTCGCCGAATGCGTGTACTATCTTGCGACGGCAAAATACGTCACGGGGCAGATCGTGGGCGCGGACGGCGGTTTTTCGCTCTGATGTGAAATTTTTTGAAAATTTTTCCAAAAAACAAGGAGTTTTCGCTTTTTTTACGAAATAACGTGTGATGAAGGAAAAGACCTACGAAAAAGAACGCGCGTTTCTCTCGCCGTATGCCACGAAGTCGTTCGAGAGCAAGGGGAGACTGCGGGAAGAGCCCGCCTGCCCCATGCGTACCGACTTTCAGCGCGACAGAGACCGCATCATCTATTCCAAGGCGTTCCTGCGGCTGAAAAACAAGACGCAGGTCTTTTTCGCGCCCGACGGCGATCACTATATGTCGCGCCTCACGCACACGCTCGACGTTTCGCAGATCGCCCGCTCGCTCGCCCGCTGCCTCTCGCTCAACGAGGACCTCGCCGAGGCGATCGCCTTGGGGCACGATCTCGGGCACACGCCCTTCGGGCACGTGGGCGAGCGGGTGCTCGCTTCCCTCAATCCCGCGGGATTCCGCCACAGCGAGCAGTCGCTGCGCGTGGTGGACGTGCTCGAAAAGGACGGCAAGGGGCTCAACCTCACCTTCGAGGTGCGCAACGGCATCGTCAACCACACCAAGAGCGGGCACCCCGCCACGCTCGAGGGGGCGGCGGTGTCCCTCGCCGACCGCATCGCTTACATCAATCACGATATCGACGACGCCATCCGCGCGGGCATCATCCGCGAAGAGGACCTCCCCGCGGACGCCGTAAAGGTGTTCGGGCGGGATACTTCCGCGCGCATCAACGCCGCCATTCTCGATATTTACGAGACTTCCAAAGATAAACCCTATGTGCGCATGTCGGAGGAAAAGGGCAGGGCGCTCGACAATCTGCGCGCGTTCATGTTCGAGAACGTGTACGAGCACGCCAATCAGTTTATTCAGGAGAGCGCCGAACGCATGCTCCGCGCGCTGTACGCATACTTTTCCGAGCGGCCCGAGGAGCTCCCGCCCCTCTACCGCGCGACGGCTGAGACGGATATCCCCCGCGCGGTATGCGACTATCTCTCCTCCATGTCCGACCGCTACGCGATCAACGTGTTCAAGCGGCTGTTTGTGCCGCGGGAGGGGAGCGTATGAAGGACTTTCAGGCGTTCATCCGCGAACTCAAAGAAAAAAACGATATCGTTGAGGTCATCGGCAGTTATATCCCGCTCGAGAGAAGGGGATATAATTATTGGGCTTGCTGCCCGTTCCACCACGAAAAGACGCCCTCTTTTTCCGTGAACGCCGCTGACGGCTACTACCACTGCTTCGGGTGCGGCGTCTCGGGCGACGTCATCGGGTTCGTGAAGGGATACGAGAACGTCGATTTCATGCAGGCGGTGCAGATCTTGGCGGCGCGCGCGAACCTCGAAGTGCCCGCCTACGACGACCGCTCCGCTGAGGAGGCAGCCGCCAAGAAAAAGAAGCGGGACAGGCTCTCCGCCCTCATGCGCGATACCGCGCGTTTTTACTTCAAAAACCTCTATTCGGGGCGCGCGGAGGCGCACATCGCCTACCTTCACAAGCGCGGGTTCTCGCCCTCCACCGTCAAAAAATTCGGCATCGGCGCCTCGCTCGACTATCACTCCCTGCCGTCCTATCTGCTCGCGCAGGGGTACACGCCCGAGGAGTGCGTGGAGAGCGGCGCCTGCGCCCGCACCGACGAAGGAAGGCTCATCGATTCGGAGGGCGAGCGGCTCATCATCCCCATCATCAATCATATGGACGAGGTGGTGGCGTTCGGCGGGCGGCTGCTGAAAAATGCCGACCGCGCGAAATACAAGAACACGCGCGAGACCATGCTCTTCAACAAGAGCAAGACGCTGTACAACATCAACCTCGTCAAAAAGGAGCGCCGCGCGGGCGGGCTCGCCTCCCTCATCATGGTGGAGGGGTATATGGACGCCATCTCCCTCTACGAGGCGGGATTTCACGGCGTGGTCGCGAGCATGGGCACCTCGCTCACCAAGGAGCAGGCGCGCCTTGCCAAGCGGTACACGGAGAACGTGTTCATCAGCTACGACGGCGACTTCGCGGGGCAGAAGGCAAACCTGCGCGGGCTCGAGATCCTGAAGCAGGAGGGGCTGAAGGTGCGCGTCGTGCCCATGCCCGACGGCATGGACCCCGACGACGTGGTGCAAAAACGCGGCGCCGAAGGCTATCGGGAGTGCCTCGACAAGGCGATGCCCCTCATCGACTTCCGCCTGTACGCGGCAAAGCGCAAGTACGATCTGACCAAGACGGAGGAGCGGCGCGACTACGTTTCGGAGGCGCTTTCCATCGTGCGCGAGGCGGAGAGCGCGGCGGAACGGGAGGAGCTCTTGCGGCGCATCTCGGAGGAGACGCGTATCAGCCTCGGCGCGTTGCAGCGCGATCTTGAAAACGCGCCCGCCGTGCCCAAGGCGGCGGAGCCCGTCCGTCCGAAGGAGGACGACGCGAACAGGGAGAAGAAGGCGGCGCGGTTTTTGCTCGCGGCGTGCCTTTTGAGCAAGCCGTATGCGGAGCGTTTCGATCTCTCGTCCGTCGATTTCGACGACCCCGCGCACCGCACCATCGCGCTCTACATCATCTCGGGCAGGAAGGCGGGGCGCGTACGGGCGAGCGGCATCTTCGATCTCATGCCCGCCGACGGCGAGCTTGCCGAGATCCTCAACCTCGATTACGGCGACAATCTCGATTCGCCCGCCGCCGAAAAATACTTTGCGGACTGCGTAAGAACGCTCAGGGAAAAATCGCTCTCCGAAAAGATCGCCGCCGCGCGCGTGCGCTACGCGGACGCCTCCGAAGAGGAGCGGCGCGAACTTTTGAAGTCGATCGATGAATATACAAAACAACTCAAAAGCCTTTCGGCAGGAGGAAGAATATGAACGTAACGGAAGAAAAGCTGAACGAAGTCATCGCAAGCATTGCGTCCGACTATCGCATGAAGGGGAGCATTTCCACGAACGCCCTGTGCGATATTTTGGAAAAATACGACCTTTCGCCGCAGCAGATCGAGCAGGTCTATAAGGAACTGCCCGAAAAGGGCGTGTCCATCTTCGACGAGGACGAGCGCGACAAGGAGCTCTTCGAGCAGGCGCTCTCCGATATCGGGTTGGACGACCCCGTAAAAATGTACCTCAAAGATATCGGCCGCGTGCCCCTTCTTTCGAGCGACGACGAGATCGAGCTCGCCCGCAAGATGCAGGAGGGCGACGAGGAGGCGAAGCGCCGCCTTTCCGAGGCGAATTTAAGGCTCGTCGTCTCCATCGCAAAGCGCTACGTGGGGCGGGGCATGCTCTTTTTGGACCTCATTCAGGAGGGCAACCTCGGGCTCATGAAGGCGGTCGAAAAATTCGACTATCAGAAGGGCTTCAAGTTCTCCACCTACGCAACGTGGTGGATCCGTCAGTCGATCACCCGCGCCATCGCCGATCAGGCGCGCACCATCCGCATCCCCGTGCACATGGTGGAAACGATCAACAAGCTCACCCGCGTCTCGCGCATGCTGTTGCAGGAGAACGGGCGCGAACCCTCGCCCGAGGAGATCGCCGAGGCGATGGGCGTGGAGGTGAGCAAGGTACGCGAGATACAAAAGATCGCGCAGGATCCCGTCTCGCTCGAAACGCCCATCGGCGAGGAGGAGGATTCCCACCTCGGCGACTTCATCGAGGACGACAAGACGCAGACGCCCGGCGATTCGGTGGCGTTCATCATGCTCAAAGAACAGCTTTTGGGCGTGCTCGATACCCTCACCCCGCGCGAGGAGAAGGTGCTCCGCCTCAGATACGGCATCGACGACGGCAAGCCGCGCACCCTCGAAGAAGTGGGGCGCGAGTTCAACGTCACGCGCGAGCGCATCCGTCAGATCGAGGCGAAGGCGCTCAGAAAGCTCCGCCATCCAAGCCGCAGCAAGAAGCTCAAAGACTTCCTCGAGTGATATGGACCGCATCGGGGTCATCTGCGCGCACATCCCGAAAAGCCGCGTGTTTGCCGATGTCGGCTGCGATCACGGGTACTGCACGCAGTATGCGCTCGCGCACGGGCTGTGCGAACGGGCGTACATCAGCGATATCAGCGCCGCGTGCCTGAAAAAGGCGGAGGAGCTCCTCGGGGCGGAGATCGCGGCGGGGCGGTGCTTTTCCGTTTGCGCCGACGGCATGGACGGACTCCCCGAACCGCCCGACTGCGTGCTCATCGCGGGCATGGGCGGGGAGGAGATCGTCTCCATCCTATCGCGGGCGGGGCGCCTGCCCGCGCAGTTCGTGCTTCAGCCCATGAAAAATACCGAGAAGGTGCGCGCCTATCTCACGGCGCGCGGGGCGCGCATCAAAAAAGATATCACCTTCCGCGACGGCAAGTTTTACGACCTGATCGCGGGCGAAGGGGAGGGCGGTACGCAGTATTCCGCCTTTGAACTCAGGTACGGGCGGGACAATCTGCTCTCTCCCTCGCGCGATTTTTATGAGAAGATCGAAAAAGACGCGGAGACGCTGCGCGCGGCGCTCAATGCGGGCGCTGCGGGCGCGCAGCGGGAAAAGCTCCGCGCAAGATTACATGAATTGGAGGCGATCGCCGATGCAATTGAAGAACGTCTATGACGCGGTGGACGCGCTCGCGCCCTTCCGCCTGAGCAAGGAATATTGCGAGACGTATGATTTTCACGATAACAGCGGCGTCCTTGTGGACTGCGGCGAGGCGGTGCGGGGCGTTCTGTGCTCGCTCGATCTTTCCCGCCGCGCCGTCGAGGAGGCGAAGCGGGTGGGAGCGAACCTCATCGTCACCCATCATCCCGCGATCTTCTATCCCGTCTCCTGTCTGAAGGCGGGGGACGCGGTGCTCATGTGCGCGCGGGCGGGCATTTCCGTCATCTCCGCGCACCTCAATCTCGATTCCGCGCCCGGCGGGATCGACGAAGCGCTCATGTTGGGGCTTGGCGGGACTTCGTGCGACATCCTGCACGAACTCACCGACGGCGCCTACGGCAGGGTATATGAAGTGGAAGAGGCGCCGCTCGCGCAGTTCGTCGCGGGCGTGAAGGCGCGCTTTTCAACGGAGCGCGTCCTCTCCTACGGGGACAGACCCGTCAGAAAGGTGGCGAGCTTTTGCGGCGCGGGGCTTGACGAGAGCACCGTCGCCTTTGCGATCCGCCGCGGAGCCGATACCGTCGTCACGGCGGACGGCAAGCATCACCTCATCGCCGCGCTCGTCGAGGCGGATATCAACGTCGTGCTCATGACGCACTACGCCTCGGAACAGTACGGCTTCGTCCGCTTTGCGGGCAATCTGAAAGAGAAAATCAAGGGGACGCCCGTTCATGTGTTTACGGACGAGCGTCTGATGTAAGGAGATATTATGACCGTTTTAGAACAGCTTTTGGAGTATCAGAAGGTAGACGCGGATCTCCGCAAGATCGAACAGTCGGTCGCGGGGAGCGAGGAACGGAAGAAGTTTATGCAGGCGAAAAAGTTCATGGAGTCCGCGCGCGAGAAGCTCGAGGCGCAGGATAAGCGCGCCGCGGAACTCAAACGCCTCCGCGACGACCTCGCGCGGCGCGCCGAGGAGATCGGAAAGCAGATCGCCGAGTACGCCGATATCGACGAGATGGTCGATGAAGAGGGCGGCGACATCTCCTTCTACAAAAAGAACGCGCAGGCGCTTTTGGACCGCCTCCGCGCCGTCAAGGGCGAGCTCACGAAGCTGACCTCCGACGTGAACGCCGCGGTGGAGGAGTACGACCGTTTCAAAAAGCAGACCATCGCCATGCAGAAACAGGGCGAGGAGTACAGCAGGAAGTTCAAGGAGCTCAAGAGCGCACACGCCGCCGAGGCGGACGCCATCTCCAAAAAGCTCGCCGCCCTTGCCAAGAACATCCCCGCCGACCTCATGGAAAAGTATCAGCAAAAGCGCAAGGAGAAAATTTTCCCCATCATCGCGCCGCTCAACGGCGACCGCTGTATCTGCGGCATGGACTTCCCGCTCGCCCAACAGGGCAGGCTCGCGGGGGGGAACGTCGTCGAGTGCGAACACTGCCGCAGGTTCGTCTACAAGGCATAACGTTTTCTGCGCGCGGGCGCATATGATGGGGGGATGCAAAGTACGCTTGCCGTTATATCGCTCGGCGCAATCAGAGCCAATGCGCGCGCCGTGATGAAAGCCGCCGACGCGCCCCTTATCGCCGTCGTCAAGGACGACGCTTACGGGCATGGCGCGCTCAAAACCGCCCATGCGCTCTCAGACATGGTGTGCGCGTTTGCCGTCTCGACGGTGGATGAGGGCGCGCAGCTCGTACATGGCGGGGTGCAGAAGGATATCCTCGTGCTCACGCCGCCGCTCACCGCGGAAGAGGCGAAACGGGCGAAGGCGCTCGGGCTCATCCTCACGCTTTCCTCCGTTCCCGCGCTGCGCCTTGCGACGCGCGCGGGGCGGGGCGTGCGGGCGCACCTCGCCGTCAACACGGGCATGAACCGCTACGGGTTTCCGCCCGACGAAGCGGAGGCGGCGTGCCGCGCGGCAAAACGCGCGGGCGTCTGTGTGGAGGGGGTGTTCTCCCACCTTTACGAGCCCTCCCTTGCGGGGGCGCTGCACGCGCAGGAGTACGCCTTCGAAGAGGCGTGCGCACGGGCGAAGCGGGTATTCCCGCGGCTTTTTTGCCACCTTTCCGCGACGGGCGGGGTCGCATACGGCGGAAAGAGCTACGGCGCCGTGCGCGTCGGGCTTGCGCTCTACGGGTATGCGCCTAAGGTCGCGCCCGTGCGGCTCGCGGTAAAGCCCGCCATGAAGATATACGCCGCCGTCGCGCAGAGCGGAACGCCCTTCGGCGGCGGGGTCGGGTATGCCGCCGCCCGCAAACGATACGCGGCGCTGCATACGCTCCGCGCCGGCTACGGAGACGGGTTCTTCCGCGAAGGCGGATTGGGCGCGGAGGGAAAACTGTGCATGGACGCCTGCGTGCGCGAGGGGGAACTTCCCTTCGGAAAGCGCGTGTGCGTGCTCGCCGACGCGGAGGCGTATGCGCGGGAGCACGGAACGACGGCGTACGAGGTGCTCGTGAACGCGGGCAGGAGGGCGGAAAAGAGATATGTGCGATAAAAAGGAGCTGCGCCGTCGGTTTTCCGCGCTGCGCGCCGCCGCCCATACGCCCGCAGCGGACGGGCTCATCTTAAAAAATCTCATGGCGTCGCCCTATTGGCGCGCGCGTTCTTTCTTTGTATACCATGCCGTCGGCACAGAGGCGGGCACGGCGGAGATCGTATCCGCGCTGCGCGCCGCGGGAAAGACGGTGTGCCTGCCGCGCATCTGCGGCGGCAGGATGCTCGCCGCCCCGTACGGGGAACTCACCGAGGGCGCTTACGGCATTCCCGCGCCCGCGGGCGGGGAAGATACGCCGTGCGAGGTGGCGCTCGCGCCCCTGCTTGCGGTGGACGAAGAGGGATACCGCCTCGGCTACGGCGGCGGGTACTATGATGCATATTTTGCCGCGCGTCCCGCGCTCGTCCGCGTGGGGCTGTGCTACGAGGCGCAGCGGACGGACAGGCTCCCCCGCGAGGCGCACGATGTGCCGCTGCACGCCGTTATCACGGAGCGCGGTATCGTACATTTCAATGCTTGACATCTCCGTGGATCGGGGGATATAATAAAAAAGCGGGTCAGCCCGCGGAGGTCGTATGTTAAACGAATTACCGAAGAAAGAGAAGGTGCGCAAGCCGGATACCAAGTGGCGGCATTTCTGGCGCGTTCAGAAGGTGTGCCTGCTGCGTGCCGTCACGCCCTGCATGATGTATCTCTTTATGAGCCTCATCGCGCTTGCCCTTCAGGCGCTCTCGGGCGAGGTGGAATCCTACGAGATCGTGCTCGGCAGCGTGTGTATCGCGGGCGGCGCGGCGTTCAACGCCCACCTCGCCTTCAACTACGGCAAACTGCACTTCGATTCTTACCTCACGGGGTGCCTGCACCGGCAGAACATGCGCATGGGCATCGTCTCCGGCGGCGATCACCGCCCCGAACAGGAGTACCGCCCGTGGAAGGGCTTCCTCATCGGGTTCTATGTGGGGCTTCCCGTGCTCGTCTTCGGTACGCTCGCCATCTTCCCCGCGACGTGGGATTGGGCGGAGGTCGTCCTCGATATGTTTGCGGCGTGGGCGATCCTGCCCATTCAGTGGTACCGCGGCGTCGTATGGTCGGGCAGGGACGATTGGGCGTATCCGCCCGTCAGCGGCGGTTGGTCGCTGCTCGCCATCCTGCTCCCTGTGATCGTCACGGGCGTATTCTACATCATCGGCGCATACGCCGAAAAGCGTAAAAAAGAGGCGGAGAGCCGCCGCACGGAAGAGATCAACGCCGTCGCGAAGGGGAAGAAGAAGTGAGGATCGTTGCGGGAAAATACCGCGGGCGCGTGCTCGCGTCCTTCAAAGGCGACGACGTCCGCCCCACCTCCGACCGCGTAAAGGAATCGCTCTTTCAGATCCTCGGCGCAAAGCTCGTCGGCTCGCGGGTGCTCGATCTCTTTTGCGGGAGCGGCGCGCTCGGGCTTGAGAGCCTCTCGCGCGGGGCGCGGGAAGCCGTGTTCAACGACGTCTCCCGCGAAAGCCTTGCCATCTGCAAAAAGAACCTCGCCGCGCTCGGCGTGACCGCCCCCGTGACCTGCCTCGATTACCGCGCCTGCCTTTCGCGGGCGACGGGCAAGTTCGGCGTCATCTTTGCCGACCCGCCCTATAAAATGGACTGCGCGGCGGAGATCCTTTCGCTCATCGCCCTGCGCGGGCTTTTGGAAGAGGGCGGCGCCGTCGTGTACGAGAGCGAGCGTGAAGAAGAGGCGCCCGCGGGTTGGGAGCGGTACGATTTAAGAAATTACGGAAGGACAAAGGTGGCTTTCTTTCGGCAAAGCCAAGGGGAGTGATATGAAAAAGTGTGTGTTTGCGGGCACGTTCGACCCGTTCACCGTCGGCCACGAGGACACCGTGAAAAAGTGCCTCGCGCTCTTTGACGAGGTGCTCGTCGTCGTCGCGGAAAACAAACAGAAGCGGTGCATGTTCCCTGCGGAGGCGCGCGAGGAGATGATACGCGCCGTCTTTGCGGGCGAGCCGCGCGTGCGCGTCCTGCGTTGGGAGGGGGTCATCGTCGACCTCCTGCGGCGGGAGAAAACGCCCTTCTATGTGCGGGGGATCCGCAATACGGTGGATTTCGAGTACGAAAACGCCGATTTTTATGCGAGCAGGGATCTCGACCCGTCGCTCGTCACGCTGTATATCCCCGCCGAACAAAAGCACCTGCACATCAGTTCCACGCTCGTCAAAAATTGCATCGCCTTCGGCAAACCCTATCGGGAATACGTTCCCGCGGCGGTGTACGGATATATCAACGACCACAAAGAGGATAAAAGCAATGTTTGAAAAGCAGATCGAAATTCCCTCCGCGGAAGAAATTTTAAGCGAGATCCCGCTGCCCAAAGCGCTTGCGGCGATCAAGACGGAGCGCGACGCGCTCGCCAAGGACGTGATCGCGGGCAGGAGCGATAAGCTCCTCGTCATCGTGGGGCCGTGTTCGGCGCACGAGGCGGCGCCCGTGCTCGAATATGTGCGCCGTTTGGGCAGGCTCAACGAGCGCGTGAAGGAGAAGCTCGTGCTCATTCCGCGCATCTATACCAACAAGCCGCGCACCAAGGGCGTCGGCTACAAGGGGATGTTCTCTCAGCCCGATCCCGAAAACCGCGAAAATATCTTAAAGGGCATCTATGCCATCCGCGATCTGCACATCAAAGCCATCGAGGAATCGGGGCTGACGGCGGCGGACGAGATGCTGTATCCCGAAAATTACGCCTATGTGGAGGATCTGCTCACCTATATCGCGGTCGGCGCGCGTTCCAGCGAAAATCAGCTCCACCGCCTCGTTTCGAGCGGGATCGAACTGCCCGTCGGGTTCAAAAATCCCACGGGCGGGAGCATTCCCGTCACGCTCAACTCGGTGTACGCCGCGCAGAGCCCGCAGGTGTTCAAGTACCATAATTGGCAGGTCGCCACGAGCGGCAACGAGTACGCGCACGTCGTCCTGCGCGGGCGCGTCGATCACTACGGCAACGATATCCCCAACTACCATTACGAGACGGTCATGCAGGTCTTTGAGGGGTACGCCAAGTCCGACGAGCTGAAAAATCCCGCCATCGTCATCGATTCCAACCACTCCAATTCCAAAAAACAGTTCCGTCAGCAGATCCGCATCGTGGAGGAGATCCTGCAAAACCGCATTTACGACGCCGATTTCAAGCGCATCGTCAAAGGGTTCATGATCGAGAGCTTCCTCGAAGAAGGCAATCAGAAACACGATATCGTGTTCGGCAAGTCCATCACCGATCCCTGCCTCGGGTGGGCGGATACGGAGAGGCTGATCCTCGATATCGCCGAAAAGGCATAAAGATCATAAAGCCCCGTCCGGCGCGCAAGCCGAACGCACGACTGCGGGCGGACGTCGGATCTATCGGAACACAGAGGAGATCTTTCATGAACGGTGCAAAAAAAGTGAGTTGTCTCGGCCCTGCGGGGAGCTATTCCCACCTCGCCGCCGAGGCGCTCTGCCCCGGGAGCGAGGTGCTCCTGAAAAACAATTTTCCCGCCGTGTTCGCGGCGCTCACGGAAGGGGAGGCGGAGGACGCCGTCATCCCCATCGAAAATTCCATTCAGGGGGGCGTTTTGCAGAATCTCGACCTCTTGGAGCATGAGGCGGTTTACGCCGTCGGGCAGACGCTGCTCAAGATCGATCACCGCCTTGCGCTCCGCGAGGGCGTCCGCCTTGCCGATATCACGCGCGTGTATTCGCACGAGCAGGCGATCGGGCAGTGCTCGGAGTATCTGCAAAAGTACCTTCCGGACGCGCAGTGCATCTTCGTCGACTCCACGGCGAAGAGCCTCTCTTTGGTCGATGAGCACAGCGCGGGCATTGTGGGCGCGCATGCGCACAGGGAGGGCGTTGTGCTCTCTCGGGAGAATATCGCCAACGAAAAACGCAATTATACGCAGTTTTTCCGCCTCAGGAGGCGGGAAGAGGGGCTTCCCGCGCACAGCGGCACGGTGTTTTTCTGCGCCGTCTGCGAACATCGCCCGGGGAGCCTGCTTGCGCTTTTGAAGGTGTTTTCCGACGACGGCATCAACCTCACCCGCATCGAATCGCGCCCCATCCGCGATGTTTTGGGCGAATACCGTTTCTTCATCGAGATCGAGGGCGACATCGCCTCCGCGCGCGTCCGTCCGGCGTTGGAACGCGCGCGCTCCGTCTGCCGCACCTTCCGTATTCTTGGCGCATACAGTTAAAGCAGCAGCGCGAGCGCGTACGCGGCGAGCGCGGCGGTCAGTCCCTGCGCGGTCTTGACGAGCAGAAAGGGGAGCGGGCGGACGCCCGTTTTCCCGAGGAAGCTCCATTGCTGCACGAGCACGCACGCTCCGCCGAACGTGACGAGAAAGGCGCACAGCGCGACGCGCAGCGGGGTCGGCTCCTGCAGGAGGAGCACGCAGCCCGAGGTCATCTCCACAAGCCCCTGCGTTACAGCCGCTGCGGTCGGCGGGAGGGCAAGGGGCGCAAGGAGATCTCCGATCATGTATCCGAACGCATAAAACAGCGCGATCGCGCCGCCCACGGCAAGCACGGAGAGCACGGCGGCGCTCAGACTCTCCGTAAGGGCGTTCCGGGGCTGTGTCCGCAGGGGCGGCGGCGCGGCGGCAAGCGGCTTTGCCCGCCGCCCGAGCAGAAAACTCACGCTCCATACGCCCGCGAGGTGCGCCGCAAACAGCAGCCATCCTATGGCGCCCCCCGCAAGCGCGCCGAGCGTTCCCACCAAAAAGGCGGGGCCGCTCGTCGTTGCAAGGCAGGCGGTGCGCAGCCGTTCCTCCTGCGCGAGATAGCCGCGTTCCCACAGATCGAGCACGGCGCGCGCGCCGGCGGGGTAGCCCGACAGCACGGAGAGCACCGCCGCGCACCCTCCCGCGCCCGATACGCGGAACCCCCTCGCAAACGCGGGCGAAAGCCTGCGCGAAACGCGCGAGAACGCGGGCATGCGCGATAAAAGCAGGGTGAGGAAGAGGAAGGGCAGCGTTACGGGCAGTACCGATACAGCCCACAGCGATACGCCTTCCGAGACGCGCGCCGCATAGCGCGCGGGGAACAGGAGAAAGGCGATGAAGGCGGCGAGCGCGAGGAGCGCGAGCGCCGCGGAAGATCTTACGCGTATTTTCACGCTAAAATATACGAAATGGAGAAGCGATTTATGAAAAAATTAGGGCTTGCGCTCGGCTCGGGCGGCGCGCGCGGCGTTGCGCACATCGGCTTTTTGGAGGCGCTCGAAGAGGCAGGCATCCGTGCGGATTACGTTTCGGGCTGTTCGATGGGCTCTATCGTGGGCGCCTGCTATTGCGCGGGCATTCCGCTCGAGGCGGTAAAGGAGCGCATCCTTTCGCTCAAGCTCTCGCACGTTGCGGCGCTCAACGTCAATCCCGTCCGCTCGAACGGACTCTTCAAATTTACCAAGGCGCGCAAACTCATCGAGGAGTATATCCCGCCCGAAACGACCTTTGCCGATCTGAAGATCCCCTTCACCTGCGTGGCGACCGACCTCGTCGCGGGCGTGACGGTGGAGCTCAAAGAGGGGAACGTCATCGACGCGATCCTCGCCTCGAGCTGTATCCCCGGCGCGTTTACGCCGCAGGTCATCGGGGATAAGATGCTCGTGGACGGCGGCGTTCTGGAGCGCGTTCCCACGCGCGAAGTCAAAAAACTCGGCGCGGAGGTCATCGTCGCGGTCGACGTGCTCGGCGACCTCACGGCGGTGCGCGCCGAACCGCCCAAAAACCTCGTCGATACCCTCCTGAGATACGTCGATATCGTGGATACGCGCATCACGCAGCGCAAACAGAGCCTCCGCCGCAAGAGCATCGATCTGTGGCTGGAGCCCGATCTCGGCGACATGAGCCAATACAAAGTGAAAAACCTCGATTTCGCCTGCGAACGCGGCTACGAGCTCGGCAAGGCGAACGTTGAAAAGATACGCGCCCTCCTCGAAGAGGCGGACGTGCGGGAAACAGAATAAAGCATGGATCTGTTTGACTTTAACGACAACGAAGAAAAGGCGAAGCCGCTCGCGGAGCGCATGCGCGCCTCCACGCTCGACGACTTCGTGGGGCAGAAACACATCGTCGCGGAGGGGAGCCTGCTGCGCCGCGCCATCGCCCTCGACCGCCTCGGGAGCTGTATCTTCTGGGGCCCGCCCGGCTGCGGCAAGACGACGCTCGCCAATATCATCTCCGCGCAGACGAACGGGGAGTTCATCAAGCTCAACGCCGTCAACGCGGGCGTGGCGGACGTGAAAAAGGCGGTGGACAGGGCGCGCGACAATCTCAAGCTCTACAACCGCCGCACCTATCTCATGCTCGACGAGTGTCACCGCTTCAACAAAACGCAGTCCGATTCCCTTCTTCCCGCCATCGAGCAGGGCACCATCGTGTTCATCGGCTCCACGACGGAGAACCCGTACGCCTCCATGACGCCCGCGATCGTCTCCCGCTGCCGCGTGTTCGAGTTCAAGCGGCTCACCAAGGAGGAGATCCGCGGCGCGCTCGAGCGGGCGCTCAAAGATAAGCGCAAGGGGCTCGGCAGCTACGCCGCCGTTGTGGACGACGCGGCGCTCGACCACATTGCCGAGACGGCGGGCGGAGATCTGCGCACCGCGTATAATGCGCTCGAGCTTGCCGTACTCACGACGCCGCCGCAGGCGGACGGCACCATCCGTGTAACCCTTTCGGACGCGGAACAGTCCATTCAGAAAAAGGCGCTCTCCTACAACGAGGATCTTTACTACGATATTTTATCCGCGTTCTGCAAGTCGCTCCGCGGGAGCGATCCGGACGCGGCGCTCTATTACGCGATGCGTCTCATCGAAGGCGGGTGCGACCCGCTTCTCATCCTGCGCCGCCTCGTCGTGCATGCGGCGGAGGACGTGGGCATGGCGGATCCGAACGCGCTCGTCGTCGCCACGTCTGCGCTCACGGCGTTCCAAAATATCGGCTATCCGGAAGGGCTCCTGCCGCTTTCGGAGGCGATCGTCTATGTGTGCGAGGCGGAAAAGAGCGGCGCGGTAAAGAGCGCCATGTTCGCCGCCAAGGAGGACGCCGTGCGCACGCGCGACGACGCGATCCCCGCGTATTTAAGAGACGTCTCGTACGGCTCGCGCGAGATGAAGGCGGAGCGGGAAAAATACCTGTACCCGCACGACTTCGGCGGATGGGTGGAACAGCAGTATCTGCCCGATTCCCTCAAAGAGAAGGTGTACTATCGCCCGACCGAGAACGGCTACGAGGCGCAGGTGCGCAAGACGCGCGCCCGCAAGGGGATCAAAAAGGGGTAAAAAGTTCCCCGTCCGATCATCGGCAAATCAGAACATAACGGGAAAGCGCCCGCCGCGGAGATCTCCGCGGCGGGCGCCGTGCAATCTGAAAACATCAGGTCGGCATGCCCCACATGCCGTTTACGGCGGCGCCGATGGCGCCGACGATGAGCAGGATATAGACGATAACGATCACGACGGTGAGCGCGAGCTCCACGGCGGATATCACGATGCCCGCCGTTGCGAGCCCCTTGCCGTTCCCGCCGCACTCCGGAAGGTTTTTATAGCCGATGATCGAACAGATCAGCCCCGCAACGGGCACGATGAACGACAGGATAAATCCCACGAGCGCGAGCGTGTTGCTCTTGCCTGTTTTCGGGGGCTCCGCCGTCTGCACGCCGCAGAAGGGGCATATAAACGCCTGATCGCTGATCTCTTTTTCGCAATTTTTACAGTACATCTCTTCCTCCTGAAAAACGCCGTCCGCGTCGTTCGGGCGGCATATGCTTACAGCGCCGCGGCGGCACAGCTCGCGATGATGATAAGAAGCACGGCGAGCACCATCCAAAGGACGCTGATGACGATTCCCGCCGTCGCGAGACCGCGCCCGTTCCCGCCGCATTCAGCCGCATTTTTGCGCCCGATGATGGAGCAGATGAGCCCCACGATGGGGACGAAAAAGGAGAAGATGAATCCGATGATGGCAAGTACGTTCGTCTTGGATTCCTGCGAGGGCAGTTTTGCCACCTGTACGCCGCAGTAGGGGCATACGATGGCTTTGTCGTCGATCTCTTTTCCACAGTGTTTGCAAAACATATTCTCTTCCTCCGAGGGTGTTCTTATCTGTATTATATTCCCATTATAATGGGAAGTCAAGTATTTTTTCCATAATAATGGGAAAATAATACGCATGAACAGAGTGTTTTGCGAACGGTTGAAGGAACTGAGGCAGGAGCGGGGGCTCGGGCAGATCGGGCTCGCCAAGGAGCTCGACGTAGGCAAGTCGGTCGTGAGTTTATGGGAGCTCGGCAAGTGCGAGCCGACGCTCTCGAAACTCGTTGCGATGGCGCGCTTTTTCGGCGTGAGCATCGATTACCTTGCGGGGCTCGAGGACTGAGGCGCTTTGCATTCGCGCCCGCTGCCCATTTTGTGAACTTTCTCAGAGAGGGCGCCGAGGGACCGCGCATCCTTCGGGGAGGGCGGGGCGCCGCATAAGAAAAAGAGCGCCTGCGGCGGCGCAGGCGGGATCCTTATTACGGAAAAGTGCGAAAAAAAAGAGCGCGCAGGGCGCTCTTTTGTGCGTTCTGATCGTGCCGCGCGTTTATGCGCCCATGGGGGCGCGGACGGGGCGGCGCTTGAGTTCGTCCTTGATCTCCTCGCAGGCTTCCTGCAGCTCCTCCTGCGTTTCGCTGACTTCCACGCCGTCGAGGATATTCTGCAAGCGGTATTCCCTGTTCAGGTATTTGATGGTCTGATAGCCGATGATCGCCGTCAGCGTGCCGTTCGTGAGCCCTTGGATGGAGCTGTCGACGAGCGCGGAGATGGCGGTGCCGAGGAAGGGGATGCCCTTTGCGGCGTCGCCCATCGTCTTGACGACGGCGTTCCCGATCTGAAGGGAACCGAGCCCGAAGGCGGTGAGGGAATTGCGCACCACCGCCCAAAAGATCTTCACGAGCTTGGTATCGGAGGGGCGGAACCCGTACAAAAAGACGATATCCTTGATCATCTGCAAGTTGACGACGGCGACGAGGAGCGCGTCAGTGCGGGAACTCTGCGATACTGCAGAATATGCCGCGGATTTTAAGGAACACTTGAAGATGATGTCTTTCGCCGTCTTTTTGACTTTGCCCTTATAGAGGGCGGTGAGCGTGAGTTTGATGCTCTCGTCGTCGTTTGTGCGCAGCGCCTTCGCGAGGTCGCCCACGAGTTTGTCGTCGTACCAACCGACGCCCGCAACGCTGTTGTTGAACTCCACCATCTTTTCGGCGATGGAGCGCCGCACACGCCTGTTGTGGCGCTTTGCCTTGCCCGCGTGCGCCGCGTTCACGTTGGTGATGAAATAGTCGGAGCGCAGGATCTTCACGAGCGGGACGATATACACGAAGATAAAGATGAGCACGCTCACCACAGCCGCCGCATAGCCCGCGTAGGGGTGAAGGTCGTAGAGCTGCATAGTGAAGGAGAAGAGGCACCATCCCATGAATACGCCGACCACGCCCGCGAGCAGTCCGATGAGGAAGCGCGCGCCGCGCGCGTTCTGACGGCGGACGTACTTCTCTTCGTACTCATATATCGTCATCTTTTTTTCCTGCGGCGCCTCGCTGCCGCCGTCCTGTTCGACGGGCACGAGCTTTGCAGGGTTTTCCTGTGTTTTTGCCATGGTATTTTCCTTTGCGGGGCAGGACTCCGCGCCGGCGGCGCGGAAGCTTCTGCCGTTTTTGTTTCCTTTATTATACATTCACGGGCGGGAAATGTCAAGGGTTCGCCCCCTCTATAAGACGGTGAGCGTCTCCTCCAAACTTTTCCGCTTTTTGGGGCGCAGTTCATAGCCCGCCGGCGCGTACCCGAGCGCCACCACGGCGGGGATGAACGTCTTTTCGGGCAGGGCGAGCGCGGCGCACAGCTTTTTTTCGCTGCGCCATCCGAGGATACAGCTCTGCACGCCCGCCGCCTCCGCCGCGAGCACGAGGTGCGCGGTGAGGATGCCAAGATCGTTCGCCGTGAAGTCGGTGCCGACCATCTTCCCGCCCGCCTTCGCCGAGGCGTTGCTCTTCCCCGCGCATACGGCGACGAGCGCGCCCGCGTCCGAGGCGAACTTGTTCATGCCCATGCCCTGCAGACACGGGGCGACCTCTCTGATCTTATCGCCCGTGACGGCGACGAGCTTCCAAGGCTGCGCGTTGCACGCCGAGGGCGCAAGAAGGGCGGCGGAACAGATCTTTTCGAGGACGTCGCGCGGGACGGGCGCGCCCGTGAAGGCGCGGCAGCTCTGACGGCGGAGAAAGAGTTCCTTGAGTTCGTCAAACGTCATAAACAGCTCCTTTTCAGAAAAAAGAAGGCGCGGGGGATCCCCGCGCCTTTCGTCAGTTTTGCGGTTATTTCGCGAGGGAGAGCTTCGCCTTTTCGACGACGTTCTCTACCGTAAAGCCGAACATCTTGAACAGCTGCGCCGCGGGACCGCTCGCGCCGAAGGTGGACATGCCGATGATCTCGCCCTTGTCGCCGGCGTATTTGTACCAACTGTAAGGGGAGGCTGCCTCCACGCATACGCGCGCCTTAACGGCGGAGGGGATGACGCTCTCCTTGTATTCGGCGCTCTGCTTTTCGAACTCCTCGATGCAGGGCATGGAGATAACGCGCGCCTTGATGCCTTCCTCGGCGAGCTTGGCTTTCGCGCCCACGCACTGCTCGACTTCCGAGCCGCTCGCGATCAAGAGGACGTCGGGCGTGCCTTCGCAGTCTTCGAGCACATAGCCGCCTTTGAGCGCGACGAGCCCGCTGTTTTCGTACTGCGGAAGGTTCTGACGGGTGAGCACGAGCGCGGTGGGCGCGGTGCCCGTGAGCGCGGAGATCCACGCCGCAGCCGTCTCCTTGCCGTCCGCGGGGCGGTATACCTTCATGTTGGGGATGGAACGCAGGGCGATGAGCTGCTCGACGGGCTCATGCGTGGGACCGTCCTCGCCGACGCCGATGGAGTCGTGCGTGAGGATATATACGACGGGGATATTCATGAGCGCGGAGAGGCGCATTGCGTGTTTGCAGTAGTCGGAGAAGATGAAGAAGGTGGAGCAATAGCACTTCAGACCGCCGTGCAGCTGCATGCCGTTGGTGATCGCCGCCATCGCGTGCTCGCGGATGCCGAAGTGCATGTTCCTGCCGCTCTTATCCTGCGCCGAGAAGTCGCCGTAATGAATGGCGTCGGTGTTCTTCATATCGGAGAGGTTGGAAGGGGCGAGGTCCGCCGAACCGCCGATGAGGTTGGGCACGAGCGCCGCGATCTTGTTGAGCACGACCGAGGAGGTCTGACGCGTCGCCATGGGCTTTTCGAATCTGAACAGATCGTCCACCTTGGCGAGATCGACCATTTCGCCGCTCATCGCCGCCTTGTACGCCTTGGCAAGTTCGGGATACGCCTTTTCGTACTCCGCGAACATCGCTTTCCATTCTCTCTCCTTCTTCGCGCCGCGCGCGCCCGCCTTTTTGGTGTGCGCAAACACTTCGTCGGGCACTTCGAAGGGCGCGGACGTCCAACCGAAGCGCTCCTTCGTCTTTTGCAGGTTCTCTGCGCCGAGCGGCGAGCCGTGGCACTTGTGGCTGCCCTCGAGCGGCGTGCCGTAGCCGATCTTCGTCTTGCAGATGATGATGGAGGGCTTTTTCGTCTCCTTCTGCGCCTTGCGGATGGCGTTGGAGAGCATCATCACGTTGTCGGGATTGGCGACGAGGTCCACCTTGATGACCTGCCAATTCTGCGCCTTGAAGCGCATCGCCACGTCCTCTTTGAAGGTGATGTCGGTATCGCCTTCGATGGTGATGTCGTTGTCGTCGTAAAAGAGGATGAGTTTTCCGAGTTCGTGCGTGCCCGCAAACGAGCAAGCCTCGTAGGAGATGCCCTCTTCAAGGCAGCCGTCGCCGCACAGCGCGTAGGTATAGTGATCGACGATCGGGAAGCCTTCGCGGTTGAACACGGCTGCAAGGTGCGCCTCCGCGACCGCCATGCCCACGGCGTTGGCGATGCCCTGCCCGAGAGGACCCGTCGTCGTCTCGATGCCCACCGTGTGGCCGTATTCGGGGTGCCCGGGCGTTCTGGAGCCGAGCTGGCGGAAGTTCATCAGATCTTCCTTGGTGAGCCCGAGCCCGTAGAGGTAGAGCAGGGAATAGTCGAGCATGGAGCCGTGCCCCGCGGAGAGGACGAAGCGGTCTCTGTCGTCCCATTTCGGGTCTTTGTTGTTGAATTTCAAGAAGTTCTGCCAAAGGGTATAGGCGATGGGCGCGGAGCCGATGGGAAGCCCCGGGTGCCCCGAGTTTGCCTTCTGGATCGCCTCCGCCGAAAGGATGCGGATGGCGTTGATGGTGGTCTGCTTGACGTCGTTCATACTTCATTTCTCCTATTTATAATTGATTTTTTAAGGGTTCGGTGTCGAGGAAGGGGTATCCCTTCAAAAAGTCGTAGAGCTCCCGCATGATGCGCCTGTTCCCGCCTTTTTCGTTGCTCTCTACATTGATGGGCAGAATGGGCTCGTGCAGGCTCATGCGGACGAGCGCCCAACCGTTGCCGTGCGCCGCGTCGAAGTTGACGCGCGCGCCCTCGTGGTTATCGGGCGCGAGGGAGAGATACTCCGTCTTTTCCGCGTATTTTTCAAAGTCCGCGATCACGCCGGCGCCAAGCGCCTTGAAGTCGCAGTCGGGCGCAAATTTCAGCCGTACTTCCGCCGCCTCCGCGGGCTCGGGAAGGTCGGCGATGAGCGCCGTCAGATCTTTCCCTTCCTTCGCGCACTTTGCAAGCGCGATGAGAAGGCGGGTCACGAGGTACGCGCCGTCGTCGAGGAAGTAGTTTTCTTTGAGCGCCGCGTGCCCGCTCGTCTCAATGGCGAGGGGAGAATATTTCCCTTCGGCGTTCAGCCGCTTGCTCTCGTTGATGACGTTCTTGTAGCCGCGCTTGAAGCGGTGGTGCACGCCGCCGTGCGCTTTGATGAATGCCGCAAGCCCGTCGCTCGTTACGGAATCCGTCACGATGTACGCGCCCTGCCGCTCTTCGAGCAGGATCGCCGAAATGAGCGCGATGAGGCGGTTGCGGTTGATCTCCTCGCCGTCGGGCGCGACGGCGCCCGCGCGGTCGACGTCGGTATCGAAGATGATGCCGAAGTCCGCCTTGTTCGCCCTGACCGCCGCGCACACGGACTGCATCGCCGTCTCGTTCTCGGGGTTGGGGATGTGGTTGGGGAAGGTGCCGTCGGGTTCGAGGAATTGCGAGCCCGTCGTGTCCGCGCCGAGGGGCTTGAGGACGAGATCGACGTAGAACCCGCCCGCGCCGTTGCCCGCGTCCACGAGGATGCGCTTGCCTTGGAGGGGCTTGTCCGTCCCGCATGCCGCGCGCACCTTTTCCACGAGGTCTTGCGAATACTTTTCGATGTAGCTCTTTTTGCTTACCGTGCCCTTGCCCGCGGGGAAGTTGCCCGCCGCCGCGATCTTCAGGATCTCGGCAACGTCGCTGCCCTCGAGCCCGCCGTCTTTGGCGAAGAATTTGAGCCCGTTTTTTTGGTAGGGCAGGTGGCTCGCCGTGATCATCACCGAGACGTCCGCGCCGAAATCATCCTGCAGGAGCATGAACATGGAGGGCGTGGAGGAGAGCCCCGTCAGAATGACGTTCCCCCCGCACGACGTCACGCCTTCGGCGACGAGTGCGGAGATGTGCTCCGCCGAAATGCGCGAATCGTGCCCGACGGCGACGGTGGGGGCGCTCACGCCCGTCTTGTTCGCCGCCCATACCGTGAACGCCTTCGCGATGGCGAGCACCGCCTCGTCCGTCAGCGTTACGGGGTCGTCCTTGACGCCCGCAACGGCTGTGCCGCGCACGTCGGTGCCGTTTCTGAGTTTAAGAAAATCTTGTTCCGTCATAGTTCCCCCTCGGGCATATTTTCGGCGGTGCACGCAAAAAACCATGCGCGCCGCCTGCCCGCATGGTTACATTATAGCTGTTTGCGGTGGGATTTTCAAGACCTTTTGCAAAAAAAGAGAGCTTTTTTGGAAAAAATCTTGCGAAATGAACGTATCTGTGTTATACTGTAACAAATAGCAATGACAAACCGTTCCGGTCTGCGCTTGCTGAAACAGAATATTCGGAGAGAAAATATGTATCAATTCACGCTATCGACCGACTCGACCTGCGATCTGTACCATGATTTTATCGTGGAGAACGATATCAAGTTCGTTCCCCTCACATTCACCGTCGAAAAGGACGGCAAGATGGAGGATCACCTCGATAACTTCACCCAATACAGCCAATACGTCGACTTTTACAACGAGCTGCGCGCGGGCGGGTTCTCGCGCACGTCCATGCTCAACTACGAATCGCACTATCAGCACTTCCTCTCCCTCGCGCAGGCGGGCGCGGAGGACGTGGTGCACTTCACCATCTCTTCGGGGCTCTCTCCCACGAAGGACGTTGCGGCAAAGGCGGCGGCGGACGTGAAGAAGGACTATCCCAAGTTCAATGTGTTCGTCGTCGATCCGCTCACCGCAACGGTGGGGCAGGGCGCGCTCGTGCGCATCGCGCTCAGATGCCGCAACGAGGGCAAGTCGGCGCAGGAGACGTACGACTATGTGAACGGCCTGCGCCTGCATATTCAGCACTTCGTCGTGGCGGACGATCTCAAATACCTCAAGCGGGGCGGGCGCGTCTCGGCGGCGAGCGCTGCCATCGGCTCCATGCTCAACATCAAACCCATCCTCTCTTTCGATAACGACGGAAAGCTCTTTGTGCTCGACAAGGTGAAGGGTCCGAAAAAGGCGATCGCCTTTATCAAGGCAAAAATGGAAAAAGAGGGACCCGACGAGCTCAAGTATGTGTTCATCGTGCATACCGATAACGAACCCGCCGCAAAAGAGTTGGAAGCTTACGTCAAGGAAAAATTCGGCATTCAGCCTTACGTTCAGATCATGGGACCCGTCATCGGTTCGCACGTCGGGCCCAACGCCTTTGCGCTCGGCTATATCACCAAGTCGCTCCGCAACGAGTTCTGAGCGCTCCGGCGCTGTCGCCGCGGGCGCGATCGGGCAAAATCGCCCGTAAAACATGCCAATATCATCCCTTGCCGCTCGGCGGGGATCGCGTTATGATTATTCGCGCAGGGGTACCTCTGCGCAACTTACGAACTACAATTTCAGACCGATGCGGGTACCCTCCCTGCGGGGAGGGTTCAAAAGGGAAGAGAGGTAATTCCTCCGCAGCCCCCGCTACTGTCCGGAGCGCGGCGCGTCCACTGCGCAAGTGGGAAGGGCTCGCCCTGAAAGAACGCTTCGGGATGCCGCGGCTTAGCCTGCGCGGCGTATGCGAGCCAAAATCTCGCATATCCCGCCTTGCCGCGGCGAGAGTCAGGAGACCTGCCCCGTCGGGAAACACTTTTCTTTTCGGGTCGGAGAAGGGGAGCGCGCGGCAGGATATCCCTGCTCTTTTCTGCGTGCCTTTTTTCCGTGAGGCACGTTTTTTTTGTTATCTTTTTTTCGGAGGTCTTTCTATGAAACACATGAAAACTTTTTTTGCGGCGGCAGCCGCCGCGGCAATGTTCGTATGCGGCGCAATGTTTTCCGCTTGTGCGCAGGACGCCTCGATCGGCGAGGCAAAAGCGAAAGTGGTTGCAAGCGATGCAAAACAAGTCGTCATCGAAGTGACGGAGGGCGATACGTCGAAAAGCCTTTACGATGCGCTTACTGTATTTCAGGGTGAAGCAAAACTCACCTTTTCGGGGAGCGAGAGCGAGTACGGCTTTTATATCACGTCGGTCAACGGCGTGGAGGCGACGGACGATCATTATTGGGCGGTGTATACGACGCTCGGCACGTTGGACGGCACGTCCTATTCCGACGCGCAGTGGGGCACTTGGGAATACGAGGGCAATACGCTTGCGAGCGCGTCGTACGGCGTTTCGGGGCTGCCGCTTGTAACGGGAGAGTATTACGCGCTCGTATGGACGGCGATCGCCGCCTGATCGGGATACGGAGGGAAGTATGAAGGGAAGGAGCGTTGCGCATACGATCGCAACGTGCGCCGTCATGACGGCGCTCCTCATCGCGGTGCAGTACGCGCTCGGGTTCGTGCCGGGCGTGGAGCTCGTCACCGTGTTTCTGCTCGTGTTCTGCTATGTGTTCGGGGCAAAACACGGCATGGTCGTCGCAACGGCTTTTTCCCTGCTGCGCTGTTTCGTGTGGGGGTTTTATCCCAACATCATCGTGCTCTATCTCGTCTATTTCAACGCGTTCGCGCTCCTTTTCGGGCTGCTCGGCGGGCGGGAGAAACCGATCGCGGTCTGGGTGTGCCCCGTTTTGCTTGCGCTGCTTGCGGCGGGGTGCCTCGCGGGCGCCGTGGTCGGCGTTCCTGTGAGCGTCCTATATAGAGCGCGGCTCTCCGCCATGCTCTGTGCGCTCTGTGGCATCCTCGCAGGGCTTCTTGTGCTGTACCTCGTTCTGTGGGCGGTCGGCGGCAGGCGCGCGGG
>DBGBVX010000014.1:0-11639 GCA_048370055.1 Candidatus Gallimonas sp.
ATGGCACTTCTTGTACTTGAGCCCGCTGCCGCAGGGGCAGGGATCGTTGGGTCCGACCTTTTTCTCCTTCTTCATCGTTGCGGGGTTGAATTTGTTCTCACCGCTCGTGCGGAGGGAATCGACGTCCACCGCCTTGGGGAGCGCCTCGCCGCCGACGGGGGCGACGTTCTCCGCGCCCTGCTGCGCCGCAGGCGCGCTCTCCGTTTTCTCCGCGGGAGCGGAAGGCTCGCCCGCGGCGGGCGGCGAGGGCGGATCGCTGCGCCCGTTATCCTGCGCATTATCCTGCGCGGCTGACGGCGCATTCTGCGGGACCTGTGCGGGTCGGGGCGCGGGACGGGACGGGAAAATACGCTGCACAGGGCGCTGTTCGGCGCGGATGGAGCATTTGAGCAGGAAGCGGATGGTGCGCTCTTGGATGCGCTCGACCATCTCGTCGAACATCGCGTACCCCTCCTGCTTGTAGGCGATGACGGGGTCGGTCTGCCCGTAAGCGCGGAGCACGATGCCCTTGCGGAGCTGATCCATCGCGTCGATGTGGTCGATCCAATTGCTGTTGACGTAGGAAAGGAGCACGTCGCGCTCGATGCGCCCGAAGTCCACGGCGGGCATCTCTTCCTTGATGCGCGCGATCTTCTCCTCGTAGCAGTCCGCCGTCTTTTTGGAGATCTTCTTGAGCGCCACGTCGAGATCCCACTTTTCAAGTTTCTCGCGCGTGACGAAATTGGTGCCCTCGGGCAGAAGGTAGCGCTCGAGCGCCGCGTTGAGGTCGTCCTCGTTCCATTTTTCGGGCGAATCGTCGGCGTTCACCGTCGCGCGGACGACCCCCTCCACATAGCCGGGGATATATTTGAGCACCTGCTCGTGCACGTTCTCGCCCTTGATGACGCGCATGCGCTCCGCGTACATGATGATACGCTGCTGATTCATGACGTCGTCGTACTGCAAGACGTTCTTGCGGATACCGAAGTTTCTGCCCTCGATCTGCTTCTGCGCGTACTCGATGAGGCGGGTGAGGAGCTTGGATTCGAGGCATTCGTCGTCGTCCATCTTGCTCATCGTATAGATGCGCTTCATGCGCTCGCCGCCAAAACGCACCATCAAATCGTCCTCGAGCGAGATGAAGAACACGGAAACGCCGACGTCGCCCTGACGACCCGCACGGCCGCGCAGCTGATTATCGATACGGCGGGATTCGTGGCGCTCGGTGCCGATGATGCACAAGCCGCCCGCCTCGATGACCTTTTTCTTTTCCTCGTCCGTCTGCGCCTTGTATGCGGAATACAGCTCGTTGTAGCGCTCGCGCACCGCCTTGACGTCAGCCTGATCTTCGCCGAGCTCCACAAAGGAGGTCGCGAGCTCGATCACGTCGTGCTCCACGCCCTCTTCGCGGAGGCGCTTTTTCGCCATATACTCCGCGTTGCCGCCGAGGAGGATATCGGTACCGCGGCCTGCCATGTTGGTGGCGATGGTCACGGCTCCAAGTCTGCCCGCCTGCGCGACGATCTCCGCCTCGCGCTCGTGGTTCTTTGCGTTGAGGATGTTGTGCTTGACGCCGTTGCGGATGAGCAGACGGGAGATCTCCTCCGACTTATCGACGGAGACGGTACCCACGAGGATGGGCTGCCCCTTCTCGTGCCGCTCGACGATCTCGCGCACGATCGCCTTTTTCTTGCCCTCGACGGTGGAAAAGATCCTGTCGTGCATGTCGTCGCGGCGGACGGGCTTGTTCGTAGGGATCTCCACAACGTCGAGCGAATAGATGGTGCGGAACTCGCCCTCCTCCGTCTTTGCCGTACCCGTCATGCCCGAGAGCTTGCGGTAGAGGCGGAAATAGTTCTGAAAGGTGATGGTCGCGAAGGTCTTGTTCTCCTCACGCACCTTCACGCCCTCCTTCGCCTCGATCGCCTGATGCAGTCCGTCCGAATAGCGGCGGCCGATCATGAGGCGCCCCGTGAACTCGTCGACGATGACGATCTCGCCGTTGTTGATGATGTACTGATCGTTGAGGTGGAAGAGCTTGTGCGCCTTGAGCGCCTGTTGGATGTGATGGTTCAAAGAGGCGTTGGAGACGTCCGCAATGTTCTCCACGCCGAAATAGCGCTCCGCCTTTTCGGCGCCGAACTCGGTGAGCCGCACCTGCTTTTCCTTGCGCTCGACGACATAATCCCAATTGAGCGCCTCGGCGGCGGCGACCTTCTGCGCGCCCGAACCGCCCTTGCGCTTGCGGGAGGCGTCCTCGAGCTCCTTCAGCTCGTCGTCGTAACCGCCCGTGAGGGTGCGGACGAATTTATCCACCTTCTCGTAGAGCGCGGAGGACTGCTCCCCCTTGCCCGAGATGATGAGGGGCGTTCTCGCTTCGTCGATGAGGATGGAGTCCACCTCGTCGACGATGGCGAAGTTGAGTTCGCGCTGAACCATGAGTTTTAGGTCGTTTTTCAGGTTGTCGCGCAGGTAGTCGAACCCGAACTCGTTGTTGGTGCCGTAGGTGATGTCGCAGGCATAGGCGGCGCGCTTGGCGTTGTCGTCCATGCCGGGCACGACGACGCCGACGGTCAGCCCCATGAACTTGTGGACCTTCCCCATCCACTCCGCGTCGCGGCGGGCGAGGTAGTCGTTGACGGTGACGATGTGCACGCCCTTGCCCGCGAGCGCCTCGAGGTATGCGGGAAGGGTGGCGACGAGCGTCTTGCCTTCGCCCGTCTTCATCTCGGCGACGCGCCCCTGAAAGAGGCAGATACCGCCGACGATCTGCACATGGAAATGACGCATCCCCAAAACGCGCCAACTCGCCTCGCGCAGGACGGCGAACGCGTCGTAGAGGATATCGTCGAGCGTCTCGCCCTTTTTGAGGCGCTCCTTCAAAACGCCCGTCTGCGCCTTGAGCTCGGCGTCGGTCATCGGCTCGTACTTGGGTGCGAGCGCCTCCACTTTGTCTGCCATCTTGTTCAGCTTTTTCAGGCTCTTGCGGCTGTCGCCGCTCATCAGGTAGCGAATCAATCCCATATAACTTGCTCCGTAGTCGGCGCCCCCGCATACGCGCGGGCGCGACAAATAAATTTCTAACCCGTTTATTTTACAATATTTTTCCAAAATCTCAAAGCGTTTTTTACCGTTTTTCAAGATTTTCCGCGCCCACGGCGCGATTTCTCATAAACTTGGCACAAATCGACTTGTTTCGCGGCAAACAAAAGCCCGCCGCGCAGCCCGCGGCGGGTACCCTCATTGCGCTGCCGGCGGCGTGAGTCCGGCAAAAAATTCCCGTTTCATGAGATCGGCAAGATGTTCGGGGCGCGGCGTACACACGCGCAGCGCCCCGAGGCGGAGACAGTCCTCGAGCGCGCGCGTGCTCTCGGCGCAGAGCGCGTCGATGCGGAGCCGCCCCGCGCCGCCCTCGGCTGCGAGCAGGATCTCATCCGACCGAACGCACACGCCCGCCGCCCCGCCCTCCAACGCGGCGCGCACCCCGAGCGCCACCTGCGAAGGCGGCAGCCCGCCGAGCACGAGCAGGACGGGCGCCTTTTTTGCCGCGCGGCGCACCGTTCTGACCTCCCGTTTGAGGTATGCCGCGCGCCCCTCCGCGAGCGCGCTGCGGCAGGGGAAGAGATAGATCTCCCTTGCGCCGAGGCGGACGGCGCGCCTGACCTCCGCACGTTTGACGGCGGGCAAACTTTCCCCCGTGCCGCCCGCAAGGCACATCACGCGGACGCCGCTCGCGCCGAGCAGTTTTTTGGCAAGCGCCACGCGCACGGGCGAGACGAGCACGCCGAAGGGCGCGCACTTTTTTGCGCTCTCGCACAGCCCCTTGAACGCCGCGTCGCCAAGCTGCGGCATGGAGGCGTCCGCCACCACCCTTCCGAGAGCAAGCGCGAGCGACGCCTCGCCCTTCCTGCGTTTTTCAAGCTCCGCCGCCGCGGTTTCAACATGTTCCATCGCTACCAAGTTTTTCCCGAAAAGCGATAAAATATTCCCTCATCGCCTATTTTCCGACGGCGCCGCCATGATAGAATACAGGCATGAATCTCCTCTCCGTGCAGGGACAGGGCGCGCTGTATGCCGTGCTCATCCTCCTCATCGTCATCATCGTCGTACACGGGATAAAACTTGCGCGCATCGGCTACCGCTCGCTCGGAAAAAAACTCCCGCCCGAGCCGCCGCCCAAGGAGAAAAACGAAGCGGAGCCCGTCTACTTCCTCGTCGAACGCAAAAAAAAGCGCGTGAGATCGGAATACTCCGAACCCAAGCGCATCAACTTCAAATAAATTCGGGCACGCCCTTTTCCAACGCCCGCGCCATACGCAGCGCCGCGCGGTAATACGGGGCGTAATACGGGCAATCTTCCCTGCCGCGGCGGTTTCCGACGAACACCCACTCGCACAATTCCGAAAAGAGAAAGCTCGCGACCGCCGCGTTGAACGCCTCCCTCGCGATCGCGTGGCGGGCGGCGCAGGAACGGTAATAGAGCGCGAGCGCATACCGCCTCTGCGCGGGCGTCATGCGGAAAAATTCGCCGTGCGATCTGCCGTGCGCGACGAGCCGCGCAAGCGAAACGGGATAGGGCAGCAGCCCGCCGTCCTCCCAATCGATGAACACGGCGCGCCCCTCCGACACGATGAGGTTGAAGGGAAGCAGGTCGTCGTGGCAGAGCGTGCGCGGCAGGCGCTCGTACAGCGACAGATATTCATCCGCGGAATGTTTTTATGGACACAAACTGAATACGACTTAATTTAGTTCGACACATCTACCAAACATACAACGAAACTTTATATAGAAAACAGCCGTTTAGTCTTATCCAAACGGCTGTTTTCTATTTTGCTATGTATTTGGTTGAATTGCAGGATTTTTCAATAACTCATACGTCTCAGGAATGCTTTGTATCAATGTATCGTTGCTAACACATTTTTCCACCAGAGACAGCAGTCGTCATTTAATTTGTCATTCAAAACGGAACGACCAACAAAGCCGATATTTTCCGCCTTTGTACAGATATTGTGCGTGCGGCATCGCCTCCCATGAGTTATCGCCCCCGATCCCCATCTGAAAGGCATTGACACACACGATCGTCTCCTGCCTGACCGGCAGATCGCACCAATGCATGCCATGGTAGTCCTGAGGATAGAGATGCGATACGGAAAATTCAAATTCCCGATCCGCACGGATCACCAGCGGCCTGTCGCAGTTTATTTTAACGTAGCTTGCGCCGCACCGATTGTTGTTTTCCTGCGGACGCGCATAGGGAACGGGCGCAATGGGATAATGGTATGTTCCATACACAGCCCCGTCCCTTCTGTCACAGTAATTTTCCGAGGGTCCCAATCCGAAATAACGGACATCCTCTGCCCTTTCATTGACCGCCAAGATCATTCCGAATTTCGGAACGGGCGCAAGTTCGCCCGGAATGTCCGCCTCGCTCCTCAATTCCACCGAACCGTCCGCAAAAATCACATAATCGATCCTGATTTGAAAACAAGGCGACGTATGTATCTTGACTTCCGCGCTCACCGCGATGCAATGCTCGCCTGCCGTTACCTGCGTGACGCGGCCGGTCGTATAGACTCCTGCGTCCCGCCAGCAGCCGCAGCGAACGGGCATCTTCCAGCCCAGGTCATTGCCGATCGGCGCGCGCCAAAAATCAAATCGGACGGGTGCTTTCAGCAAATTGACGCCGCCGCGCTCGTAGACGTTGAGCAAACCGCTGCGCTTGTTGATGCGCACGGTAAAGCCCTCCCCGCTGACGGACACGCTGCCGTAGCCCTCAAATACCTGCAATTGGCCGTCCACATGCGTCTGCCGTTCGGCGTGATCCGCCGCCAAAAATTGCGCAGAGGCAAACCCGTCTTTCTCTGCGAGCTGCACATTCAGAAAGACCTTTCCGCCAAAATCCGAGGGGGGAATGCGGAACTGTTTGGTTTCACCGGGCCGCAGTTCGATGTCTTGATGCGTCTTTTCCCCCTCCGCCCCAATGCCGGCATACCAAAAGGACAGCCGCCCTTCCAGCGTGCGGTGAAAGTAATGACTGGTTACAAAGAGCGTGCCGCGGGAAAACGCAAAGGATACATTCTGATAGCACGAACGCACCTCATCCGCGACAGGTTTTTTCACTCTGTCCGAAAAGACGATCCCGTCCGCGCAAAATTCTCCGCAGGGAGAATCCTCGCCGAAATCCCCGCCCATCGCCAAGAACGATGTGCCGTCCCTCTCCAACCTCAGCGTCTGGTCTACATAATCCCAAATAAAACCGCCGCACAGGCAGTCATAGCGCTCGAACAGATCGGTATATTCTTTGAGCGCGCCGCCCGAATTGCCCATGGAATGGGCATATTCGCAGAGCAGGAAGGGTTTTTTCGGGTCCTGCTGCGCATAGGCAAGCAGACAGTCCGGCTTGGCATACATGCGGCTCTCCACATCCGTACAGCCCTTGGAGGCCTCCCAGTAAACGGTGCCTTCGTAGTGGAGAAAGCGGCTGTCATCGTGCGAGCGGAGCCAGTCTGCCATCCGGAGAAAGGTCTTGCCGCCCCAGCTCTCGTTTCCGAGCGACCACGCAACGATGCAGGCGTGGTTCTTGTCGCGGAAAAACATGCTGCACATCCGGTCGGAGACGGCGGGCCACCAGAGTTCGGAGTCCCCTGGGATCGTATTTTCCAGACTGCCCTGACCGTGCCGCCACGAACCGTGCGTTTCAAGATTGACCTCATCCAACACATACAAGCCGATCTCGTCGCACAGGTCATAAAAATAGGGATAATTGGGATAGTGAGACGTTCTGACCGCATTGATGTTCATTTCCTTCATGCAAAGAAGGTCTTGTCGGATCGTCTGAAAATCGATCGCCCGCCCGCGCTGCGTCCAATTCTGATAATTGACGCCCTTGAACTTCAGGGGCTTTTTGTTGCAGGTGAGCACGGGGCCGTCGATATGGATCTCGCGGAATCCGCACCGAAGTGCGTAGCATTCCCTGCCCTCGATCACGACCGTGTACAAGGCGGGCGTTTCCGCACTCCACAGTTGTACATGGCTGACATAAAATTCGTTGCACGGGCCGCACGGCTTTTTCTCCAACAGCCGATCCTTCCAATACAGCGAGATGGTCTTTCCGGAAAAATCATCGCATGCCACTTCGACGACCGCCCGCCCTTCGGACAGATCGTCAGACAACGTGCACCTGACGACGACCTCGCGCGGAGCATCATATCGTTCCAGTTTTAACGACACGTCCCTGGAAATTCCGGACATGCGCCACATATCCTGGCATTCCAGCCAGCTGCCCGTACAGTACTTCGGAACAATTGCGCCGATGCGGTTTTCCCCTTCCTTTACAAGGTCCGTCACGTCAAACTCAGTCGTTCCGAACGACCCTTCTCGATAACCCGCAAAGGCTCCGTTGACAAACAGGTACAGACAGCTCTCCGCCCCCTCAAGCACAACGAGGTATCTGCCCTCCTCCTTTTTTTCAAGCGTAAAGGAGCGCGCATACAGCCCCGTCGGATTACGACGGGGAACCTGAGGCGGCATGACATCCGATTCATGCTCAAACGAATATTGTTCGGCAATGCTGTAATAATGCGGCTTATCGGAGATCGTGCGCCATTTTTCCGCCTGCATATTGGACGGAACCGGAATGGTATCGGCAAGCCGCTGCATGCCGTTGAAGTCCGCAGCGTCCTCCCACGTCTCACAATAAGCAAATTCCCAAAGTCCGTTCAGAGAACGCACATTTGCAGGTCCAGAAAAGGTAAAACCGACGGCCTCCTGCAGCGTATGGAATGTATAGACCGTCGGCCGATAGGGCAGTCGGTTCACCCCGACCGTTTCGGGCTGAAAAAGATAGTCTTTGATCATAGAGCAAAAATATTCCGCAATTCTTCCAGGCTGAGTTTTAAGTTTCTCTCGTAATCCATGACGCCGTTGCGCTCCTGCTCGCAGTCCGTGGCCTGTGTCAGGCAATATCCCGCACAGCCCGTTCTGAGCACCGCCTGCGTTAGGGCAAAGAGGCGGTCATACAGTTCCTTCGCGGTCTTTGCGCCCTTTCCGTACCCCCAGCCCTCCTGCTGCGGAAAAAACGTGACACCGCCATATTCGCTCACCATGACGGGCTGACCCGTATAATACTTTGCATCGGCAAGCGTCTGACGCCCCTGCCCGACGGGCACGCCCACCTGCAGCGCCTGCATGCGCGCACGGCAGACGGCCTCCAAAGCGGCGGGGTTCTGCGCATACTCATGAAAGGTGATGACGTCCGTCATGCAGCTCTCCCATCCGTCGTTGCCGATGCAGAGCTTATCGGGCCGCATCGCCTTTGTCAAGCAATAGAGCGAATTGACAAATTGCTGCTGCACCCCGTCGTGCATGATATTGTCCACGCCCCAGCTCTCG
The DNA here is from genome assembly GCA_048370055.1 of Candidatus Gallimonas sp. GTDB lineage: Bacteria > Bacillota > Clostridia > Christensenellales > Borkfalkiaceae > Gallimonas. The sequence continues at coordinate 8,371 of DBGBVX010000014.1, forward strand.
TTGAACACGACAAGCGCCTGAACGCTTGGGTGAGAGGCGAACTGCGCGACGAGCGCGGCATATTCTTCGAGGAAGGGCGACATGGCGGCGGGAGAAAATGCAAACGCCGACGGCATTTCCGTCCATACGAGCAAGCCGAGCACATCGGCGTAATAGTAGAAAGGCTCGCTCTCCGTCTTCTGATGCATTCTGACGCCGTTTGCGCCCGCCGCGCCGATCGCCTCGAGATCGGCAAGCAACGCCGCATCCGAAGGACAGGTCATGCCGCTGTCCTTCCAATACCCTTGCAGCAACAACATCTTGGGGAAGACCTCTCTCCCGTTGCACAGTAGCTTTCCGTCGCGCGCCGCATATTCCGCAATTCCGAAATAGGAACCGACGGTATCCTCCCCGAACGAGAGTTCGGCATCGTACAACTGCGGCGCGCCCGGCATCCAGAGCCGCGACCTCTCGGGGGCAATGGTGAGAACGGCTTGCCCGTTCTCGTTGACGGACGCGGTGAACGTCCCCTCTCCCGCCACACGGACCTGCACCTCACTGCCTGCCGCTGCGCCGTCCGTTTCAACAAGACACTGCACGGTCTGCCCGCACGTCACATAGCGGACACTGCGGATATAGCCAAGCGGCACCTCTTCCAGCCATACCGTTTTCCAGATCCCCGTCGTATCGGTATAGTGACAGGTGAAACTGCTCTCCTTCCAACGCTGTTTCCCGCGCGGCTGCGTGAGTTCATAGGAATCACGTGCATTGACCGTGATCAGGTTGTTCCCGTCGCGCAGGAGATCGGTAATTTCCAGCGAAAACCGTGTGTACGCGCCCTTGTGCGTCCCCGCGGGCGACCCGTTGACCCACACGGCGCAGCGGTGATCCACCCCTTCAAAATGCAGCAAAACGCGCTTTTCGGGGCGCAAGTGCCATGCAAGCGTGCGCTGATACCAGACGCTCCTGCACAATGTTTCTTCGCCGACACCGCTCGCTTTGGTCTGTACGGCAAAGGGCACCTGTATCGTCCGAGACGCGCAAAAGCCCTTCTGCCAGCCCTGCTGCTCGCCCTCTGCCTGCGGATCGAAGGCGAACTCCCATTCGCCGTTCAGATTCAGCCACCCCGCCCGCACCAACTGCGGGCGGGGGTAGCCCTCTTGATAACATCTTACATGGTTCATACTTCAATTTACCGTCTGTAAATCATCCGGAAGTTATTGGTCGATGATCGTCTGCGCCGCGGCGCCCGTCTTGTAATCGTTCACGGCGATAGTTGCCTCGCCGCTCGTTCCGCGCACGCCCACGCCATACGTCACTTCGCCGTCAAACATGCCGTCCGAATAGGACTCGGCATTGAACAGATTGGCAAATGTGTCCGCCACTCTTTCGATCCATTGTCCGTCAACATATTCAAAGACCCCTATTCTATTGCCGTCACGGATCAACATCAGCTGTACATTGTTCATAGAACTATATGCGCTCGCTGAAAATACATTATTGACCGAGGCAGCATTCTCTGCAGCGCTGCCGTTCAATTCCGTGCGTAAGTGTCTGGAATAGATTCCCATATAGGCTGTATTCGTACCGTCCGACATTTTGAAACCGAGAATACCCCAAGACCCCGTTCCGCTGTAATTGATCGTGATCTGAATGACGGCTTTTCCACTGTTGTCCGTTTCGGCAAAGTCCGCATAGGCGTATCCAGAGGAAATGGCGGGAATGGCGACGGACTTGTTCTCCTCGTTGACCGTAACATTCGCACTTGCACCGAAGAAGGGAAGGGATGCCTCGATCTCCGCAGCAGCCTCGTCGCCGACAAGATAACGGATGGACGAGAAAGTGACCTGCCCGTTCGTACCTCGCACCCCGACGCCGTAGGAAGTTTCTCCGTCAAACAATTCCGTATAACTCGCCCCGAACATCTCGGAGAAGTTCATCTCCACCTTCACGGCGTAACCGCTGCCCGAATCTTCCAGAATATAGATGGTCTCGCCCGAACGGAACATCTTGATTTTGACATCTGTCATTGCCATATGCGCTCTGGCGTCGAAAACGGCGGTATTGTTTTCATACGTTGGCGTTCCGTTCAGAAGAACGCGGAACCTGTTTGCATACAATCCGAAGTACGCCTCGTTTTCCCCGCTCTTCATCACGAAACCGATGGTCGCCCAAGCGGTATTTGCGGATTCGATGGTAACTTCCACAACCGCCGAATGGGGTGCCGTACCTGCCTGCGCAAAGTATGCGGCGGCTCCGCTGCTGATGGCCGCAAACTGCGCGGATATATCCCCTTCGCTTTCGCTGACCGTGACGCCACTGCCGACGTCTCCGAAGAAAGTCTCTTCGGGCGTATACTTTTGCGCAATTTCCGCCGCAGCCTCCGCGCCCGTCAGAATCGAAAGTTCGCTGAACGTGACCGAGACGGCTTTTCCCGCACGGATCGTAAGCCCGTAAGCCGTATCGCCCGCCATCAGGTCCTCGCCCTCGTAGCGCAGCGTTTCCACACCATCCACCTCTTCGTAGACGCGAAGAATAGCACCGATGCGCACGAACACGAGCGTGATCGTCCTTTCCGCCGTTCCCGCCAGGGAGTTGGTGAAAAGCCCCTGTTGCAGATCGCTTCTCTCTCCCGCATTGGTATATTCGGTCAGATGATTGGACAAAACACCAATCTCGGTTTTTCCGTTTGCGTTGGAGAGAACGATGCCCGCAAACATATATTCCTCGGCGCTTGCCGCCTTGTCGATCGTCATCTTGATGACGGCGGTATCGTCATAACTATTTGCAAAATAGGCGTATGTCGCGTTCGCCGCCTGCGTGGCGGTAACGATTTGATCGGCAGTCGCCTGCGAATAATCCCAGCCGCTCTGTGCGGATTCCACGGTGTATTCGCCGAACGTGTAGCTCCCGCCGATGAAGGTGGTGTCTACAGGCGGTTCGGGCGTATAATTTTCTTCGATTTCCGCCGCAGCCTCCGCGCCTGTCAGAATCGAAAGTCCGGTGAATTCGACACTGACGGCGGCGTTGGCGCGCACGGTAAGCCCGTAAGCCGTATCGCCCGTCAGCAGATCGTCCAGTTCGTATCTGAACTCCGCCGTTCCGTCCACTTCTTCATAGACGCGGATCTTCCCTTCGCTGCGCACAAACACGAGCGTAACGGACGCCGCCTGCGTTCCTGCCAAAGAGTTGGTGAAGATACGCTGCGCAATATCCGTCCGCGTGCCCGATACGTACTTGGTGAGATGGTTGGAGAGCATACCCAATTCTGCCCTGCCGTCTGCATTGGA
>DBGBVX010000015.1:0-31971 GCA_048370055.1 Candidatus Gallimonas sp.
GAGCGGCGCTCCCGGTGCTGTTGTGCCGGTATTTGACCTTGCTGTTTCCGGCGGAGTAATAGGCGTATTGCTGTTGATAATTCGCCTCGTAGTTGTTCGCGTATGTGATACTCCCGAAAACCTCGTATTCCGAATATAAGAAAAAGTAATCGGTCGTCGCCGTTACCGCGCTCGAGGCCGAGCTACTTCCGTTATTATTCGTGTACTTTGTAACGCTCTTGAGCGCGTTACGGAGGTCGGCGGGGATAACCCCCATAAATGTACCCGACGTGCTCGTCTTGCTCGTGCCGCAAATATTGTTTCTCATGTACGAGTCTTTCCAGCCGCCGCTGTTCGTGTTACTCGTATTCATTCGGAACGCCGCCGAGGAGCCGGTATTTAGATACTGCCCGTCGGTAAAGCAAATGTCCGTCCCGCCGGAGAGGGCCGTCTTTGCAAATTGAAAATGGATGCGTCCCGACCCCTCACGTCCCGAGTTGTGATTGAACCCGGTGATAAAGGCGTAGGTCGAGAAATTCGAGAGGGAGAGGCTCCCCACTGTGCCGTTGAGGGTGACTTGCTTTCGGTCGCCGATGGCCCAATAGTTCGCGCCCTGTCCCGCGTCGGAGACCTCGGAAATGGTATCCCAACTGTTTTCATTGAGCGTGTCGCTCACGAAAGAGAGGGTAATCGCATAGGAGGTCGTCGAGGAGACCACGTTTACCGTGCCGCTCGTGCTCTGTCCGCCCTGTGTGGCCTCGACGGTGTACTCGCCCGTTTCGTAGACGGTAAATACCGCCGTGCCGGTGCTCGTCTTGCTGTCCACCGTGGAGCCGCCCTTTTTGAGCGTCACGACCGCTCCGGAGGGCGCGGTAACGGTAATCGTCGCCGAGAAGAACGTGAGCGTTACCGCGTAGCTGTCGACTACGCTCACGGTCTTTGTGTCTGAGGTCTGCCCGTCCCGCGTCGCGGTTACTGTCCACGTCCCGGCCTCCGGGAGCGTCAGCACGCACGAGCCATTTACCGCCGTCCCGCTCACGCTCCGCGTGCCCTTTGTCGCGGTCACGAGGGAGCCGGTCTCGACGGTCACGACAAGGGAGAATTGCGTCCCCGCCTTGCCGACCGCGTTCGTTCGTCCAATCGCCATTTTTTACACCGCCTTTATACAGATAATCGAGGGGATAGTGATAGCCGCCGTCGGCTTGACCGCCGCGTAGATTTTCACCGTCCCGCTCCCGGAGGAGGCGACCGGGGCGAAATCCCCGCTCGCGGCCTCCGTCGCGCCGTAGTTTACCTCGGGAACGTGCGCCGTCGTCACGCCCGCCGCCGTGATGGTCGCCGCGAACGGATACGCCCCGTAGGTGGAGTCGTTCCCCCACGCGGAGGCGGCGACGGACACGTTCGTAAAAATCTTGACCTCCGCGTAACCCGCGTGCGAGTGCGACGCGGCGGCAAAGTCTCCCGGCTTTTTCCCGCTGTCGGTGAGGTTGCCGTTCCCGTCCAGCCCGGCGAGGTTTCCGGCGGTCGCACCCTGTACCTTGTCGGCCTTGTCGTCGTGGTTGTGATTTGCGGCGGCAAAGTCGGAGGCTTTCTTTCCGCTGTCCGTGAGGTTTCCGTTTCCGTCCAGCCCGGCAAAGTTGCCGGAGGTCGCGCCGGATACCTTATCAGCTTTCCCGGCGTGGGTATGATTTGCGGCGGCGAAATCCGCCGCTTTCTTGCCGCTGTCTTTCTGTGCGCCGGTCGTGCCGTCGAACGCGACAAAGTTCCCGTCGACGGGGCTCGCGACCCTATCCGGCTTTTCCGTGTTGAGGGTCTCGATATTCTCCCGGAGCGCGTCATGGTCTGCCGCCGTGAAGTATCGACCGATAATATCGCCCTTGCCCCACGCGCGGGCCGCTGTTCCGTTCTGGCCCCGCGTGATAGTGAGGTCGTTCCCGTCCTTTGCCGTCATGAGCACCGTTTCCGCCGTGGCGGAGTCCGCGCCGATGGTGAGATAGTTCGGCGCGTCCGGCAAGACGGAGCCGTCGAGGACGGTAACGCTCGTCCCCGTAGTCGTCAGCGACCCGGCGAGCGTGGTCTCCGGCGTGTTTGCCTGTGCCGGGTACATGGTCTTTAGCTGTGCCATTCTCTAACCTCCCTGTTAATAGTCCCCGCCGCCGCGAGAATTACAGAACGTCTGAGAGAACACGGCTCCGACGATACGGCTCATAGTGTCCGGGAGCACTTCGACCGTGTGCCACGTCCCCCGCTGTATCTTCCCGCTGTCGTCCTTTGAGAGATACTCTACTATATCGATATTGTCGTAGCCGCTTTGAGCCGGGAGGACGTTCCCGTCGACCCGGATAGTCGCACGGGAGGCCCTTTGCCCCTCGTATATGCCGAACTGTATCGCGTGGGTGTGATTTTGTACCGTGTGCGTGTGGGCCGGTACGGTATGGGTGTGGGCGCTTACGCGGTGCGTGTGCGCGTCTACCCGGTGCGTGTGTGCGGAAATCTTGTGCGTATGGGCCGGGTGGACGTGCGCCCCCGACCATACGAAATCCTCCCACCCGACTACCTCAAGCGTCGAAATGTCCACGATAGCAAGGTGAGCCCCGCTCGATAGGCCGTGATTATGTACCGCCTGTCCGTTCGTCTCGTTCGGGAGGATATTCGAGCTCTCGAGGGCCGTTGCGCTCGAGGTCTGCCCGCCGCCGCTGGACGTTGTAGACCCGCCGCCGGAGGAGGTCGTCGAGCCGCCGCCCGAGGAAGTAGTCGAGCCGCCGCCCGAGGAGGTCGTTTGCCCGCCTCCGCCGCCGATGGCCTTTTCAAACGCCCGGAACGGCTCAAACTGGATGTTGAGGAGCATTTTATTTATGCGGACGACCGACTCGTCGATATAGATTTTCATGGTCGCCGGGTGTGTCGCGTCCGCATTGTCCGAGAAGTTGTAGACCTGTTGATTTGTGGCCCCCTGTGCGTAGGTCTCCCCAATGAGGGCCCGGCTCTGCAAGTCTGAAATGCTCCCGGCTATGTCTTTCGACTTGTTCGCGAGGGTGACGGTCACGTTTCCGGGGTCGCCCTGTGCGTCGTCCTTGACTACGCTCACGATACGGGTACGGAGGTTTACGCCGTCCTCGTCGTCCACTACGCGGACGATTTCGCCCGGCCAGAACCGGGAAAAAGCGTCCCCCGTGAGCCGGTGGAGGTCGATAGCCCCTATCTCATAGCTGTTATAGGGCTCCGCGCTCTCCCGTAAAATCTGCTCCGCGTATGCCTTGAGGTTTTCCGCGACCTCGTACCGCGTGTCGACGAGGATAGTCGAGCAAAGCCCGTATTTCTCGATACTCAAAGCGTCCTCGACGTAGGGGAGGCCGTTGTTTACCGACGAGATAGTGAGCTGATTTACCCCCTCGCCGTACCCGAGCGCATAGATACGATTTGCAATCCCGCTCGCGTCCTGCGACTTGACGATATTCGTCATGTTCTTCGCGTACCGTATCTCGCTTTTCAGCTTGTCCGACGGCGCGACAAGGGAGATAGACCACGGATACCCGGTCGTGTCCCACGTCCAAAGGTAGTCGCTGTCGAAACACTCCGGCACGGCAAAGAGGGCCGCGAGGAGGGTCGAGTTTTCCCAATTATATTCAAAATAACGGGTAAACTCGCACGAGCCGAGCACCCAATTTCGGGTCGTCTGCCGGTTGAGGATATAGTTCAATACCTCCGCCGTCCGTACCCCCGTCCCGCCGCATTGATGGTACTGGAATAGTACGTCATTGAGGAGGGTAGCGAGGACGTGCTCGCAATTATAAAACCGCGTGGCCCCGTCGCTCCGCTCTAAATCCTCCCCAATGATACGGAAAAGGTCGATACGTTCGTCCCCGTCGAAAATCTCGACGTAGTTCAGCGGCGTGCAATACTCCGTTTTCGGGTCGTCCGCTGGCATGGTAAAGGTCGCCGTCCATAGCGAATTTGTCTCGAGCGTGTACCCGACGCTCATAGCGTTATCGAGGTAGGCGAGGCGTTTCATATTGCGGTCGAATACCTGCGGAACCGCCATTTATAACCACCTGTCTTTCCACAAGATACGAATATCCGCCGTTGTGCCGCCCTCGACGATAATGTCGTTCACCCCGGACATGAGCTTGAAAAAGACGCTCGAGTCGCTTACTCGGTCGACGATGTTTACCCCGTTGAGCGTTACGGTCATGTGCTCCGTGTCGATTATGAGCTCGTCTCCGGCGACCATGTTCACGCCCTCGACGACCATAACCTCTTGCCCGTATGTCGATACCCCTGTACCGCTGGCGTTCGCCTCCGCTATCGCGTCGCCCTCAAAGAAAAGGGTGCGGATATAGTCGCCGACGGCCTCGGCGACGGCCTCCGCCTCCGCCGTGAATAGCAGAACGCGGACGACCTCGCCGGAGCCTGAGGACTCGGCCTCCGCCGCGCCCGCAAGGTATCGGATAATGAGCAAAGCGCCCCCGCTACCGCTCTCCGCGCTCGCGGTCGCCGTCCACTCGAATACAAAGCGAGCTTTTCGGTTGTACTGCGTTCGGTTGTATGGAGTGCGGTTATACATTTCGTCGCCCCCTTACGAGAGGTTACAGGTGATAGCGCCCGCCTCGACGGTGATAGCGTCCCCGTTGAGCACGTTCTTTCCCCGCGCGAACGAGCCGAACCACAAGAGATTTCCGCCGCTCTGCGAGTCAAAGATACCCCAATAGGAGACCGTGCCAATGTCCGCCGTAATGACTCCGTAGTCTACCGCCGCCGTGTTCGTTACCTGTTGCCGCCCGGATACCAGCGTCGGCGCGTCGAACGTGATAACCTTACGGGCATACCCGCCGCCGCTGGCCTCCGTGCCCGTGGCGGCGGCGGTCGGGTCGGTCAGAAACAAGGCGAGGTAATACGTCCCACTCCGCAACGATGTATTGAGGAGCGACGCGGCGTGTACGTTAGAAAGAGCTGCCATTTTTACATACCTCCGTTTTTAGTTCACCTTGACGCGGGTAACGGTCAAGTTCGTAATGTTGCCTCGGGCCGTGATATAGATAAGGCAATCCGTCTCCTGTGTTCCGTTCACGTTGACCGGCTCCGAATGGGGGAGGGAGACGGAGTTTACAATCTGCTGATTGTACTGGATGGACTCGGCGAACGGCCCGCAAAGAAAGACGACCTCGCAACGGCCCGTAATTGCGATTTGCTCAATGCTCACGCCGCTGATAACCTTTGCGCTGTACGCCTTTCCCGGCTCGTCGTCGAAAATGAGCAAGCCCTCGCCGGAGAGCCACCCGGCGACGGCGCGGGCCCGCGTCCGCACGCCGGGATATTTGTAATCCTCTCCGACAAAGGATACCTCGCACGAGATTTCCCGGTTTTCGTAGCCGTCCTCGATGTCGTATGTGCCGCTTTTGCCGGGTATGGTGTACTGTGTGACTCGTTTCGGCGGGAGGAGCGTTCGGTCGGTGGAACGGAACACGACCCCCATGTCGTTGCTGTGTACGTTGTTGAACGTAAAGCCCAATTTCACGAGGTAACGACCCCCTTTCCGCGCGTCTTTGCGCGTTGCATATTGTAGAGCTCCTTTGCGACGCGCTTTACGTCCGCCTCCTCACGGACGACGAGCTCGCCGATATGAAACGTGTTCGTTACCGTCGTCGGCCCGCCGGAGGCCGTTTCCGACCCGCCCCGGCGGTCTGCCATACTCGGCACGGCGGCGGAGACCTGTTCAATCGTGGCGCGGGCGGAAAAGCCCGTCTCCATTTCCCCGATACCGTCGGCGAGGGCGGTATTCACCTTTCCCATGCCCGACTCTACCTCGTCGAGCATTTCGGCGGTCATGTCGCCATAGGCTTTTACCGCCCGGCCCTTGTTCTGCTCGATACCGCGAGCCGCGCCCTCGATGTTCATTTCGGAGACCCACGCCATTTTTTTAGAGGGCGAGGAGATACCGAAAAATCCGCAAATGCCGTCCCAAATGGAGGAAATCCACCCGGAGACCTTATCCCATAGCCACCCGGCGAGAGACTGGATACCGCTCCATAGCCCTTGCACGAGGTTTACGCCGACCTGTGCAAAGGCGCTCACGCCCTGCCCGAGCGCCGATACCATGCTCGAGATAATTTGCGGCATAGCCGCCACGAGCGAGGAAATAATCTGCGGGAGGTTGGTAATGAGCGAGGTCAAGAGCTTTACGCCGGTCTCGACTATCTTCGGGATATTGTTTACCAGCGTCGAGACGATAGAGGTAATGATTTGCGGGAGCGCCTGTACGATGGTCGAGATAATTTGCGGGAGGTTGGTAATGAGGGCCGTCAAGAGCTCGACTCCGGCCTCTACGATTTCCGGCAAGTGCGAGAGCAAGGTATTTATGGTCGACTCGATGATTTGCGGCAATACCTCGCATATCGTCGCGATAATGTCCGGGAGGTTTGTTACGAGGGCCGTCAATAGGGTAACGCCCGTCTCGATGATTTGCGGCACGGCCTCGAGGAGCGCCGTAATAAGGCTCTCTATCAGCGTCGGGAGCGCCTCGAGCAATACCGGGATAGCCTCAATAATGCCTGTCGCGAGCCCTGTAACGAGCTGTAAGGCCGCGTCAATGAGGAGGGGGATATTCTCTATAAGAGTCTGTACTAACTGCGTGAGGGCCGCTACCGCCGCCGGAATGAGGGCCGGGAGCGCCTCCGCGATACCCGTCGCGAGTCCGTTCACAATTTGAATAGCGGCCTCGGCGAGTTGCGGGAGGGCGGATACGAGCCCCTCCGTGAGCGTGGTAAGTACAGAAATCGCGGCCTCCGCAAGTTGCGGAGCCGCGCCCACGATACCCTCTAAAATGTTGAGTACGATAGTCGTACCGAACTCGAGGAGCTCCGGGAGCTTGTCGGCGGCTTGTCCTATCATGCCGTCGATAGCCTCGCCGAGCGCCTCCTCTGCGCCGTCGACCCCGTTTATCACGTCGACGAAAGCGTCTACCACGTCGGCGAGGGCCGGGGCGAACTCCGCTACGAGCTCGTTTTTCACGTCGGCGACCGTCCCGCCGAGCCGGGCGAGCGTGTCGTCGAGTTCTGCTTGAGCCTCCCGCGCCTCCATAATCGTGGCGTTATTTTCCTTGAAAATCTCGCCCGCGTCCTTGTAGGTGGAGGAGAGGGTCTCCGTGATAAGGTTTGCTCGCTCTGTCTCGTCGGCACACGCGGCGAGCTTTTCGTTAAACTCGTCCTCGCTGATACCGACCCAATTCAAAGCGTCGGCGAGGGCCCCGGTCACTGTGCCGACCTTTGCCGTCTCGTTCGCCGCCTCAATGAGCGAGTTTATCGGGAGCGCGTCGCCAAACGTGCCGGATACTCCGGCGGCAATATCGCCCCACGTTGCAACGTCCTTTTCGGAGGTCGCGAGCTGTGCGAGGAGTTGTGCCGCCTCCGTCGCCGTGTCGGTGTCCCCGAGCACGGCATAAAGGGAACGATACGCCTCCGTCGCTGTGTCCGTGGAGTATCCCGCCGCCGTGAACGCGGTATTTAACCGCCCCTGTGCGGCCCGGTATTCCTCCGTAGACTCCGCGAGGCTGAGGAGCACGCCCACCCCGGCGACCGCCGCCGCGCCGACCGCCGCAAGCGCGGTCGCGGCGGCTTTTGCCCCGGTCACGAGTCCGCCCTTGAGCTTTTCGCCGAAAGAGTCGGTCTCTTTACTCGCGTCCTTGACCTCTTTCCCGTATTCGTCGATAGACTCGGCGCACCCGTCCGTAGAGCTCCGGGCCTCGTCGAGATAGCGGTTATTCGCCTCGAGGTCGTCCCCGAGGCGGTTTAAGTCCGCCTGTGCGGTGTTTAATTGCGTCTGCCACGAGTTGACGGCGCGGGTCGCGGCCTCTTGGTAGCTCTGCGCCTCGGATAGCTCGCGGTTATACCCCTCGAGTTCCTCCGTGAGTTTCGCTTGCTCCGCGCTCGTGTCGCCGGTCTCGTCCCCGAGGGCGGCGAGCGCCTCCTCGCACCGCTGGATATTCGCGCGGGCCTCGTCTACCCGGTCGCCGTAGGTCTCTTGAGCCTTGCGAGCGTTCTCGAGGGCCTCCCGGAGCTTTGTTACCTTTCCCTCTTGCGCCTCGTACATTTTGGAGAGGGTCGCGCCCTTTGCCTCCAACGCCGCGAGGCTGTTTGCCTGTCCCGAAAACTCGGACTCTACGAGTTTCAGCTCTGATTTTAGAGTCCCGAGCTCCGAATTTATGTTTTTGAGGGACGCTTTATACGCGGCCTCGCCCTCGACCGCTAACCTTGTCGATATTGTACGGGTCGCCATTATACGCCCTCCTTATCCCGTTTACCGTGGTCGCGGAGGTACAGCTCCCAAAGGTCGAAAAGCTCGCCGGGAGGCATAAAGAGCGCCTCCGTTACCGATATTCCGCACCGTGCGGCTATGCGGTAGTATTCCGCCCGCTTGATGGTGTTTTTTTTTGACGGAGTTCCTCGAGGCCCTCGTCGTATTCGTCGTCCTCGGCGCTCTTGACCTCCCGCCCGTACCCGAGCGTTACGGCCTTGATAACCGCGTTCTTGAGGTCGACGATTTCATAGGTCGGCACGAGGAGCCGGAACGTATCCGCGTCCGGGATTTCCCCCGGCGCATAACCTAACCGGCGGCGAATGAGCTCGCCCCGCTCCGCCATGAACGCGGCGGCGGTGCAAGCCGCGTCGAACCCCTCGCGGGTGTCCTGCTCGATTTGCTCGAGGAGGAGCTTTGTACCGCCGAACGTGTCCCGTATCTGAAACATAGCCTCGCCGTCAAGGACGAGGTAATAGACCGTCCCCTCGACGGTGAATTTTGCCGCTTTCATGTGTCAAAGCCTCCAATCGGCAAAGCGGGAGGCGGTTTCTTACGCCGCCTCCCGTTTTCCGTTAAGTACCTGTGTCGCCGAGCTTTTCGTCGCACCACGCGATAACGTCCGCCTCGCTACTGAACTCCTTACGGATACGCCATGCGCCGGAGTTGCAACGGAACACGGTAAAGGTGGTCGTGGACGTGCCGAACGTGATAGAGCTCCCCTTTGTCGCCGCGCTGTCGTTGCCGAGGATAGCGTTCACAAGGGGATGAAAAACACCTTGATAGACGCGCACGCCGTTTCGGATAAGCACCTTGTAATAGGCGAGACCGCCGCGCGGCGCGACGTCGCTGTCGGAGTCGGTGAGCTCGTCCTCGAGCTCGTCCAGCGTGGCCCCGTGGAGGGCCGCGTGAACCTCCGCCGTCTTGTCGTCCGTCTGCAATTCCAGCGAGCCGGACGCGAACATATCAATTTTTTCCGCGAGCGCGTCGTCGCCGTACAGCTCGCCGGAGGCGTTGGTAACGGTGAGGTTAGCCGCCACGAGCTTACCAATCGTTACGACGCTCTCGAAATTGTAGGTCGGGAGCGCGCCGTCCGGCGTGGTAGCCACGGGCGCGAACCTCGGCCTCTTTGCTCCAAACTGCGCCATGTAGATTTACCTCCTCATAGGTTTTTACTCTTGAGAAATCGGTCGTACACGCCCGCCGCCGCGTCGACGGCGGAGTCTGCCTTTTTCTCGTTTGCCGTGTTGATGAACGGTCGCCCCGGCTGGCCCGTTTTCCCGAACTCATTTACAAAGGCGACCTCAGCGACGCGACGGGAGTTTCCGTCCCGCCGCGTGCCCTGCGGGTAAACGTAAATCGCTTTCCCGTCTTTCGTGTCCTTGAGCTTTTTGTCGTAGGTGATACTCTGCGCCGTCGTGCCGGTGTCGTAAACGCCCATAGCCCGCGCCTCTTGCGCCTGTGCCGGGGCGATAACCTCGGCCTCAGCTACGAGCATTTCGAGGAGCACCGCGTCGGGTATCTCCGCGATAGCGCCCATGTCCGCGAGGAGCTCGTCGAGCCCGCTCGTATTGATTTCCGCCATAAGTTACACCGCCTCCGCGTCCTCACACTCGAAAACGTAGTGTTGCCCGTTCGCGTCCGAGGCCGGAGTAATAGACGGCCTCGTGAACCCGGCGGCGACGATACGGCGGGTAATCTCCCGCCGTGTCGCCCGCGTGTTCAGCTCGTGGGGGGCGAAATAATGCACTTGCACGAGGGCCCGGTAATGGCCCGCGTCGTCGTCCCCGAAATCGTCGGGTATCTCCGTATAGTTGAACGTGATATACTCCGCGTCCGGGCCCTTGTAGGTGTTCGCGGCGGCGGGGGAGTTCATGAGCCCGTCGAAAGCCTCGACGAGCCGCGCCTCGATACTCATTTCTCCGCCTCCTTGAACTCCGAGCACTCGAGCTCGTACATTTCCCGCGCCTCCGTATAGGCCCGCTCGACCTTGTACCGCTTTCCATTCCAGACAAGGCGCTCTTGCCCGTCATAGTCGGCGGCGTGGAGCTTGACCGCGATAGCGAGGGTAACTCCGATTTGCTTTGCGGCGTAGAACTCGGAGCGCCGCACCGATTGCACGTCGGCGAAAACCTCCGTCTCCTCGACGGCCTCTTTCGGGTATCCCTCCTCGTCTACGTCGTGCGTGACGGCCTCGAGCGTCACCGTATCCCGCCAATACATGAGTTATCCCTCCTCCGGCTCCGGCTCCTCTTGTGCGATATAGTCGTCCGCGAGCGAGAGCGCGTTTCTCAGCTCCTTGTACGAGGCCCGGTATTTCTCCGAGTCCTCGTTATCGAGTCCGAACTCGGCCTTTACATAGGTCGCGACCGCCCGCTTGATAAGCGGGTCGGTCTCGTCCTGTGCTTTCTCCTCAATAACGCCGACGCGAACGAGGTCGGCTCGCGCGGCGTTAATGAGGTCGGTCAATTCGGAGTCGTGGGCGGTGGAGGATACTCTCACATACTGCCGGATACTCGTCAGATACGAGTCTCCGATAGCCATTTAGAGCCCCCCTTACGCGGTCGCCTTTGCCAGATGGACGAACGCGCCGAGACCGGCGGCGGGTTTGCTGTCGAACACGCAAGAGCCGAGGAAGTCGATAGAGTTCGTAGAGAGGCCGGAGTGCTCGCTCTTGACGACGGTAATATCCTGCGAGTAGTTGCCGATGATGTAAGAGAAGTCGCCGAGATACGCCTCGTTCGCGGGCACGGAGCCGGTGAAATAGACCTCGTTCCCCATGATGTAATACTTCCCGTTCGCGAACTCGATAAGGTTGTTCTTGCTTTTGTTCATGAGAGGGAAGAAGCTGGAGAAGAAGGTCGTTTTTCTCATGCACCACACGGCATTTCTCTCGTAGCCGTCGCCGAGCATACCGTACAGGGAGACCACGTTAGCCTCGCTGAGGGTCGCGTCCTTTCCGACGGTAACTTGGTCGGTGCCGTCGGTGTACGCGCCGCTCGTGCCCTTACCGGCGGTTTTCACGCCGCCCGGCTGGTTGGAGCCGGTGCCGGTGAAGATGTAGTTTTCAATCTTCCGGGCGACGGCCTCCGCGATAATCTCGACGACGTAGCTCTCAAAGGCGGAGAGCGCCATTTCGGAGCACGCGCGGGAGGCTTTCACGAGCTTTACGATTTCGTAGCCGGTGAGGTTTACGGACGTGAGGGTATCGCCCGCCGCCGTAATAGCCGCGTTCTCGGTGTGGAGGGTCGCGTCGTCGTTCACGCCCTCAACGGCAAACTTCATGTTGCCGGGAACGTGGAAAATCCGGCACCGCTGAAGAATGGGCGCGACCTCGTACATTTTCTTGATAATCTGATTTGCGGTCGTCTCCGGGATAATGGGGAGGCCGGAGCCCGCGGCGGTGCTGTAAGCCCTCTGCTCCGCGTCGGTGAGGGGCTTACCCTGTAAGGTTTTCAGCCACGCGGAGCGGTAGAGCTTTTCGTCTACCTCCTCGGAGCGGCTCTCGGGAGTGTTCACGCTCACGGGGTTTGCGACCGCCGCGCCGCTGTTGAGCATACGCTCGATGTTCTGCCGACGCTCGAGGCCCTCGGCCTCCTCGTTCAGCTCGCGGAGCTCTTTCTCGAGAGCGTCCATATCCGCCTTGTCGTCTTTCTCGATGATGGAGCGGATTTCGGCCTTGCGAGCGCGGATTTCTGCGAGTCTTTTCTCGATGTTCATTTTGTTACCTCCATAATTTTTTCAGTAGGTGAGTGCTATCAACCTCTTACGCCGCCGGACTTGCTCCAAAGCCGCAAGCTCTTTCTCGTGCTCCACCGCGAAAAAGCTCCGCGCCGCAATCGAGGTTTCGTTATAGGCGGGAATATCCACCGCCGAAACGTCGTACAGTTTCTTGACCTTTGTAATCGTCCGCGTGTGCGTGGTGCTGTCGTACTTTGCCTCCCGCACGGTGAACGAAAAGGACATTTTATCCACATAGCCGCCGTCGATTTCCTCGTACAGCTCCCGCCCGGCGGTCGTGCCGCCGAGATTTGCCTCAATATCGACCCCGCGCTCGTTAATGTCGAGGGCGAGCGTCTTGTTTCGGAGCCGGGCGACCACTTTCCCGGCGTGGTTGTAGTTCATAATCACGTCGGAGAGGTCGCACTCGTCGAAAGCGTGCCGGTCGATAACCTCGCAATACTTGATACCGTCATACTCCGCGATAACGGTCGGCGTGTCGAACACGACCGCCGTACCCTTTACGCGGTACTCCTCGGAGCCCTCCTCGCGGGGGACGAGGGAGAAGTCCTGCAAGGCGCGGTATTCGCGCCCCTCTTTGATTGTCATTTCTGGCCCTCCTCTCCGCCGCCCTCCGGCGGCTCGTTGTCCTCAGGGTCGCCCTCCGGCGGCTCCGGGTCTTTCTCCGGCGGCGGGTCGGTCTCCGCGCCGGTTTGGTACTTGTCCGCGAGCTCCGCGTTTACCATGTTCAAGGTCTGCACCCGCCGGGCCCCCTCCTCGCCGCCGATAGTCGGCATATCAAACATAGTGAGGATTTGGTCGAGCGTCGCCGCCCCGATTTCGGTAAGGAACTTCGCCGCGCTCACCTTGTCGGAGAGCGTCGCGAACTGTATCGAGTTGGTAGAGAACACGACCCGGTTTCCGTGCCCGAACTCCCGCTCTGAAAAGATACAATTCGAGAACGCTTGCGTCAGCTTGCGGAAAAACGGAGCTATCTCGCCGTTATAAAATGCCGACTCCTCCGCCGCCGTCGCGGTGTTCTCGACGATAGGTTTCGACACGCCGAAATAGTCGTAAATCTCCTCTTTGATGTAATTTAACTGCGTCGAGGGGATAGGGGTCGTTTTGTCCTGTATCGGCGTGTAGTCGTACTTTGCGTCGGTCACGATAACGCCCGCGCCGTTGTTCTCCATGCGGAGGTTGTCCCGGATAAAGTCGTCGCGGCGCTTGTTCAAGTCCTCCGTTTTGACCGCGTTCGAGACCTTGAGCACGCCCCGGATGATAGCGACGAGCTCCGCGAATTTACTCATAGACTGGTTAAACGTGTTCGCCGTCTTGAGCACGGTCTCGAGGGGCTTGTTATTGTCCCCGAAAATATCGTTGTCGAGGAAATGCCGCCGGATATGGATAAGCCGGGAATACTCGCAAATGTACGAGGAGCCGGTCGCGAAACGGAACCGGCAATACATAACGCCCATGTACTCGAGGAGCTCGAAATACTGCGCGTTGATAGGGTAAATCTCGACGAGGCGGTTTGCCGAGTCGAAAATCGGGTACGCTATCGCGTTGTTGTAGACCTTGTATTGAGCCGCGAGCTTGTAGTAAAACTCGGAGGCGGTCATATACCTGTTAGGCCGGAACTGTAAAACCCGGTCTAAATAGTCGTGTACCGCCGTCGTGGTCTCCTCCGTCTGCCGGACGTGCCGGGGCTGTGCCGTGGATACCCGCCGGGCGAAAGCGTCCACCGCCGAGCGCACGGTATTTATGTCCCATGCGTTGCCCGAGTAGGGGATAAAGGTCGACTCCCACGAGCTCAAGAGCTTATAGGCTGAGTAATTCTTGTTGTCGTCCCGTTTCTTCCCGAAAATCGTCTCGAAAAGACTTCGTTTTTCTCTCATGCTGTCACCCCACAAGATACATATAGTCCTCGTTATCCCGGACGTAGATAACCCACGCATTGAGGAGAGATACCGCGCCGTCAATCCTGCGCCTGTCCGAGACCTTGACCGGCTGTATGTTGTTTACCCCGCTCTTTTTGACCGCTGTATTTGAGAGGCACCACACGAGCACGGGATTTCGGTTATAGTTGACCTTTTTGTCGGCAAAGGCCGCGCCCATTTCCCGCATAGGCTGAGACCATGTATAGGGCCCCTGTGCGACCGCCCGCATATCAAAGCCGTTTGCTTTCATTTCGTCGACCCAATATCCGGCGAGGGCCCGGTCGTACCCCACCGCGAAAGCGTCTATCTTGAACTCGTCGCGCATTTGGCAAAACCACGCCGTAACCTCCGAATAGTCGACGCGGGCCCCGTCGCATATCGTGAGGAGCTCCCGCTCCGCCCATATCTTGTAAGGGGCCTCTTGCGAGTTGTGCTCGTCGAGTTGGTCTATCCGCTTTTGCGGTATGAAATAGTGCTGTAACACATAGACGGTATCGTCCTCACGGCTCCGGCGAATGAGGAGCGTCGCGCACGTTAGGTCGGTCGTCGCGGAGAGGTCGCACCCGCCGATAGCGTAGGTGTTATATACGTCCTGCATGGTAAAGGTCGCGTCGTTCTTGATGTCCTCGAACGAGAGCCATACCGACGCGGAGGTCTCCGGGACGTTGAAGTCCTTGCAAAGCACGCCCGGCAAGTCCTCGGGATTTTTCTTCGCCCGCTCCACAAAGGCCGCGAGGGTCGCGTATTGCTTTATCGTCCCGAGGCCGGGGTTTGCCTTTATCCACGCTTGCGGGTCTGTCCATTCGGCCCGCGCGTCCAGCTCGTAGAGCACGGGGAGGAAAGTATCCTCCGTTACCTTGCCGTCGGCTATGTCGCACGCGAGGCCGTACAGGTTATCGAAAACGGACTCGCGCACCGTCCCGCTCGTGGTAATCATGATAACGAGGGGTTGCCGCCGCGAGCTCGTCGACTGTTTCATGACTTCGTAGAGGTTGCGGTCTCGTATCGCGTGGAGTTCGTCGATAATGACGGCGTGCGAGTTGAGGCCGTCGAGGGTATTCGAGTCCGAGGCGAGCGCCTCGAACGTGGAGGCCGTCGCCGGAAAGTAAATATCGTTCCGGCGTTTCTTGATGATGGCCCGGAGTTCGGGGCTCTGCTTGACCATGTTCACGGCCTCGGTGAGCGTTTTCCGAGCTTGGTCTTTCTTCGTGGCGACGGAGTATATCTCCGCCGCGCCCTCGTAGTCGGCGACGAGCATATACAGCGCGAGCGCCGCGAGGAGGGTAGACTTGCCGTTTTTCCGGCCTACTAAAAAGAGCGTCTCTCGAAAGCGCCGATACCCGGTCGATTTCAAGAGCCACCCGAAAAGAGTCTGTATAAATGCCTTTTGGAAAAGCTCGAGGCGTAGAGGGGCCCCGAGCGTGCCTTGTGACTGTTTGCAAAACCGCTCGATGAAGATAATCGGGCGCTCGCCGGTCTCCTCGTCGAAATAATACAGGGAGTCGGCGGCGGGGGAGTCCATTTCCGCCATGAGCCGCCCGTAAACCGCCTTTACCCGGCGGCTCGTGACGATTTCGCCGCTCTCGATTTTCCGCCAATACTCGCGGACATAGTTCACGGCTTACCCGTCCCTTTCGGCTTTGTGATAAAGCTCATGAGCTCGTCTCCGGCGCTCTTTTTCTCCGGCTCCGGGAGGAGTCCGATAAGCTGATTTGTGAGCGCGGTAAAGGATTTTATCGTCGTGTTATACGACTTCAAGGCGGGATTTTCGCGGCGGAACTGCTGTTTTCCTTGTGTGAAATCCTCCAAAATGGCCCCGTTATTGAGCTCCTCGACGAGCCGCTCGAGCGTTACGGTCGTCACGGAAAACTGGTAAATCAGCGCGTCGACGAACTGCCGTTTTTCTTTCGGGATTTCCCGGAATAATACCTTTATACGGCGCTCGACTTTTTTTGTCTTTTCTTCGACCGTCATGTCCTCGTATTTCTTGCTAACTTTTGCCATTTCGGAGCCTCCTTTTCTGCCGCCCCTCCCGGCTTGACCCCCCCTTATGTGCGCGACCGGGGCGGTTCTAAACAGGGTTGAGGCGCGGTTACGAGCGGCGGGTATTTTTCGGGGAGACCGGGGGGAGGTCTAATAAAATTCGTCGTCGTCGACCGCCGGTTTCGGCATGAGCCCCGCCTCGACGACGTTCCCGTATTCATCGAACGCGAGCCCCTCCGCGAGCGGCGGCTTTACTCCGTGCGCGATTGCATGACACGCGCGGCAAAGCGTCTCGAGGTTGTCCGCGTTGAGAGAAATCATAGGGTCGTCTATGTTCTGCGGCGTGAGCTCCCGCTTGTGGTGTACGATAACCCCCGGCGCACCGCACCGCACGCATAGGCCCGCGTCCCGCCTGAGGATATAGGCCCGCGTCCTGCGCCATGCCGGAGACTCGTAGAAAGCCTTTGCAAATGCCCGCATACTCTGTCCCTCCATGTGTGCAAAGAGAACGCCCCGCACGGATTGAGCTCACTCGTGTACTACGAGCTCTCTCCATGTAGGGCGCACGGCGGCGAGGGTTGTATTCCGCCTCTCTTTACGGGTACATGATACCACGGGAAAAACGCAAGTTTCCATGTACTCTTTTTTTAGTTCGCGATAATACGCGCGAATACGCTATACGGACGGGAGAGCCGCCGCTCCGAAATAGAGCAAGGCAAAGCGGGCGACGGCTGTATTTCGCAAGTCGTAGACGCTCCGGGTCGAGGCATAGCTCACGGCCCCGGCTATCTCCTCTTTGCTCTTGTGCTCGATGTACCAAAGGCGGATAATATCCCGCTCCTCCGGCTCGAGCTGTCCGATAACCCGGTCTATCTCCGCGATAGCCTCCTCCGTGCGCTGTATCTCCCGCGCTACCTCCGCGAGCTCAAGGCACGCCGAAAGAGCGTCGTTTACCGCGCCGACGCTTGCATAGGGCTTTGAGAAGTCCGGCGACGGATACCCCGCCGGGCCGCTTTGTGCGATAATCCGCGCCCGCCGCCGCTCGAGGTTTTCGAGGGCTGTTTCGAGCACGCCTCGCGAGCGGAGCGTTTTCTCCGCCGCGTCGAAATAATTTATCATGCCTTTTTCCCTCCATGCCGGTACGGTCTCCCGAGGTTGTAGGCGTGCTTTGCCTCGAGCACGGCCTCCACGTCTACGCCCATATACGCGAGATAGTCTAAAATCCTCATGATAGCGTCGCAAAGCTCCACGGCGAGGCCCTCCGGCTTGCAAGTGCGCTCGTTTTCCGGCTTGTCGCACGTCTCCTCGAACTCGCATACCGCGCCCGGTATCCCGCAACACCCGTAAATGAGCGGGTTTCCCTCCCGGTACTCCGCGAGCGCCTCGGAAATCTCCGAGTGAATGAGCGCGGCGACCTCCGGGAACTCGATAGGGTTGTCGTACCAGCCGTGCGCGACCGCGTTCTCATGCACCGCCCGCGCGTATTCGTTGAGTTTCATTTTCGAGCCCTCCGTTTCCGTTTCGGTTTGATAAATACCCCGTCTTTGCGGTAGTATCTCGCGATTATGTAATATCCGCCGTTCACGTCGTTGTGGAAAGCTCCGGCCTCTGAGAGAAAATACCCCGGATAGAGCTTTTCAAACTCCGCGTTGTTCGTCGTGTCCTGCGTGAGCTCCCGAGCGCGGCGGGCGGAGATATGCCCGTCCCGCGTTTTCGGCTCCGGGTCGACGAGGTTTTTCGAGGCGTTCCACGCCTTGCTCCCGATAGGGCTTTTCACGATGTAGTTTCCGAGACCGGCGAGGCCGTTCTCCGTGAACTGCAAGCGGCGGGAGTTGGCATAGCCGAGCCCCCAAAGGCTTTCTAAAACGTCCCGGTCGATACCCCCGTTCAGCGTTACATGGTGGTGATACCGCCCGCCCTGTTTCCCGCGCTCCGTCACCGCGATATATTTCAGCGGCTCGAGGCCGTTCTTTTTCCGATACCGGCGTACCCGGCGGAGGAAATTCGCGAGCTCCCGTTTCGCGGCCTCGTCGTCCTCCGGCTGTTCCGCATACGTCAAGTGCAATTCTAAATCCTCCGGCGTAAAGTTGGCATGGAGGAGCCGGACGAGCTTTTCCTCCCTGTGCCGCTGATTTAGTTTCTTTTGTGCGGCTGAGGTCGGCTTTCCTTTCCGGCCCCGAGAGCCTCGCTTTCCCGAGCTATAAACCGGGAAAATGAACACGTCGAGGTATTCCCCGCAATAATACCGCTTTTCCCGATAGACTGTCCTCATGCTGTACCCTCCGAGCTTTACCCGTTGCGAGGGAGGAGGGCGCATAGACCGCCCCCTCCCGCCTCCCTCGCGCTCCCTCCTCCCTCGGCGGCGGTGTGTGCTCGCTTTTGGAGGAGAGAGCGGGAGAGCGGAGGCTCCCTCTCTTGGTCGGTTAGATAATATTCCATACGAGCCCGAATAAGCGCCCTCGCGCTTTTCGTTTTCGCCCTTGCCACCGCTCCCGGAGTGTGGTATTATAATATAGGTATAAGTAATCACCTTTCGGGGCGGTTACGCCTCCGACGCTCCCTCAAGCGTCGGAGGCTTTCTTTTTTCCCTCGGCGGCGTTCTTCAAATACCGCCGGATGTGCTCGCACATAGACCGCGACGCGCATTTTACCACGCTTTCCACGACGACCGGCTCCCCGCCGCCGTAAAGTATGGAGGTCTCCGATACCGCGTTGAAGTTCGGGCACTCGTGGCACATTTCCTCGACCTCTAAAGTTATCATCTTGATACCCCCGCTCTATCTCCGGCGAAATCTGTCCGCCGCCGGGCACGTTTTCCAGTGAGGCACAAAGCCCACGGCGCACGCCGGGCCCTCCTCCTCTGGCAAAGCTCGCCGCCCGGCGACGACCTCGCCCTCGTCCGTGATAAACCGCTCCCGGCCTCCGTCCTCCTCGACGATGAAAACCGGCTCCGGGTCTACCGGCATTGACCGGCCCGCCGTCGTGCGTATCCACTCGATAGAGGCCCCGCACCCTCTGCAAAGGCTCATACCTTGCCCTCCTCTCCGTCCTCCGGGATAGGAGTAAAGCACTCACAACGGAGGACACGCTCTTTCTCGTATGCCTGTATAGGACTCGGGAGGCCCGCGTCGTGCCGCTCTATGCACGGGACGCAATAATCGCCGTCCCTGTGCTTGCGTGGGTCGTGTATCTCCCGAATGTTGTCGCACTTCCGGCAATCGAACTCGTACCGCCATTTCGGGAGCTTTGATTTCCTGCGGCGTATCATGAGCTTTCCCTCCTTTTTCGAGTATCCCTCCCCGGCATTGAGCCGGGGAGGGTTTTAATTCCGAATTTTAGAGGTCAAAGCCCGGCGCGAACCCGAGCGAAGTGTGCGCGGTGTAGTAGTTGACTGTGCCGTCGGCGTACACACGCACGAAATAGTAGGAGTTGCCCGCAAACGGGGAACGGAGCCAATACGGATAAGTCCCGTAGCCCTCGACCTCTTTCACGCGGCCCCGCTCCGTCTTGAAAATCTCGAGTTGCTCGCTGTCCGGCTCCTCAGCCCAAAAACCCGACTCGGAGGGGCCGAAAAGGTCGGTCGCCGACGGCACCCAAAGCGTATCGGCGTAGGTGTGCTCCTCGCCGTCGATAATCTCGACCATGTTCCGGGGTTTCATAGCGTCCCGGAGCCACGCCGGGAAAAGCGGGAGAATGTCCTCGAGGACGTGCCGCCGCCCCTCGCTCTTGAGGTAGCCGCCCGCGTTGGTCGGCCTCTTGTTCATAACGTGGAGCTCCGGCAAGCAATCCTTGAGCACGAACCGGGCCCGCCGGTCGCCCACATACCCGCCGCAAACGGCGGTAATGCTTTTCCCGTTCTCGAGCGGGATAACGAGCTCGTCGAACGGCCTCACGAACTCCGGGCCGTTCCCCGCGTCGATAGCCGCTTTCATGTACTCGAAATCGACGGTCTCCGTAACTCTGCGCGTGATGTTCATAACTGTACCCTCCTTAAAAAATTGAGCAAAAGTAATGATTTCCTATAACCGCGACGATACTGTCGTTATAGGGACTCGTGGAAAAGTACACCGTATCGAGGGGGAGGATAGGCTCCTCCGCCGCGAGTGCGGTATAGACGGCCTCGTACTGCGTCTCCGTCGGCTCCGCCGTGTAGAGGTAGGGAGCGGGGGAGAACTGCCATACGTCGCCGTACTTCTGAAATACGACCTCCTCGACCGTATCCGGGAAGTAGTCGGACAAGCACCGATTGAGCGCGACCTCGATAACGGCGACCTGTCCCTCGAACGGCTCGCCCCGCGCCTCGTGATAGGCGAGGCAAGCGAGGGTATAAACGTCCTCGTCGCTGATTTCGATACCAGCGTACCGGGAGACGGCCTCCGACTCCGCCACGGGAGCCAGTGTTACCGGCGGCGCGGCCTCGACGGTCGTTACCGTAGTGAGCGGGAGCGGGTCTACCTCCGGCGGGTCGAGCTTGTCCTCCGGCTCCGTCCATGTATAGGAGGCCGCATAGAGCACGAGGGCGGCGAGGACGGTCAACAAAGCGAGCATACCGGCGACCCGCCGCCGGATAGCGCGGACTCTGCGCCTCTGCTGGCGCTGTTCTCTTGCTGTCATGGTGCTGTTTCCTCCTCGTCCTCGGAGGCGAGCTCGATAAACTCGCACTCCCGAGCTATGCTTGTCCACCTTACGCCCCATTTCCGGGCGGCGGCGGTAACGGCCTCGTACCTGTTCCGACCGTTTACCGTGGCCTCCCGCCCGTCTTTATGCCGGACGAGGTATAATTTCATGGGCCCGCTCGCGGTCGGTCGGTACTCCGCCGGGCGGCTTTTCTCGTTCTTCATTCCGCGATTTCCCCCTCGATAAGTTGAAAACTCTCCCGTATCCGCTCGCCCCGTTTTCCGACCTCAAACTCGAGGGTGCAGAACCGGCCCGCCGGGTGGATATATACCACCGTGCCGGTGAGCGGGCGGGGCTTGCCCTTTTCGTAGCCGTCCAGCGTTGCCGGGTGGACGGTACGGCGGTCTCCGAGCTTTACCATGTCCTGCCGCCTCCTATTCCTCAAGCTGATAGGAGCGAGTCTCGCTCCGCTCCACCTTGATTTTCTCTTTGCTCGTGAGCGAGATTTTCGCTCTACACTGTCCCCGGACGTTCACGACGGCGGAGGTTATGTATCCCCGAGCGATAAGGACGGCTATATCGTTCATGAGCTGGATAGGCTCCGGCGCGTTGATAGGCCGAAAGCCGAGCTCCTCGGCCTCGCTCCCGGAAACCTTTTGTATCCTGTCCTGCGCGTTCTCGATTTTCCGGCGTATGGCCCGCTCCTCCCGAGCGTCATAGCAAGAGCACTCCTCCGAGGCGGCAATATCCGCCGCCTCTTGCGAGTCCCGCTCCCGCTCGAGGTTTACGACCTGTCCGCAATACCGGCACGTCCCGAGACTGTACCGCTCTCCGCTCATTTGTCGACGACCTCCTCCGTATTGACCTCTCCCGCCGGAGCGGAGGCCGGGGCGGATGGAGCCGCCGCACCACCGAGGGATTTCTTGATAGCCTCGGAAATGAGAGCGCCGATAGGAGAGGCGGCGCTATCCGCCGGTGCTGTCTGGCCCGTGGCCTCCGTCCCGCCGACGAACGCCTTTTTGATGGCCTCGGCAAAGATGGCAACGAACGGGGAGGCCGTGCCCGCCGCCGGAGCCGCCGGTTTCGGTCTGTCCGGGTCGGCCTGTTCCGCAAGTCGTTTCAAGAGGCCCGCTTGCACGATTTCTCCGACGACGGCGCTATATTCGCTCCCCTTGAGGGTACACGAGCGTACCCGGACGGCGAACTCGCCCGACTTGAGGTTGAGCACCACATACGCCCGCTTATCCTCCGGCGGAGTGAGCATAGCCGCTCCCGCGTCCGCGATAACCTCCTCCGGGGCCGGGGTCTGATAACCCGCGTTTCGGAAAACCTCGAGTTGCTCCGGCGCGAGGGCGAATACCTCGCCGCCGACTTTCTTTGAATAGACCTTTTTCATTTGGAACCCTCCTTTTATTGTTGTGCCGGTAATGCTCTTACCGGCGACTCGTCGCTCATTCCCAACATGAGAGCTTGCATTTTCAAGAGCTCCTCTCTCGAGAGCTTTTGCGGCTCTATGTCGTCTCGAATTGCGAAAATCCTGTGTTTTTGAATAAAGGCCGATAGGAACGCGGCCCGCTCCCGCTCCCATAATCGGGTATAGAAATCAAAAAGGAACTCGATTTCTACCTTTTCGGCGGCGGTGCAATCCGCCCCGAGCTTTGTTTTTACCTTGCGCCCGGTCGCGTTGTAGACGAGGTTATAGGCGTATCCGCCCGTTACCTTGAAAACGACCTGTCGCAAGAGCTTTTCTTGCTCTTTCCCGTGGTACTCGAAATCGTGCCTCCGGCGTTCCTCCTCGTTGAGCTCGTCCTCGGAGACTCCGTATTTCTCCATGAGCCGCCGGAGTATCTCCTCGGCATTGTCGGCGGAGAGGCCGACCCCGCGCTCTGCGAGGGCTCGTATCTTTTTCAGTAATGCCGCTTTATCCACCTTGACGGCCTCCCTCTACCAGTTTCGGGCACCATGCGGGAATGTAGGGGATAAAATGCTCTTGTCCTACCACATACCCCCGGCACGGCCCCGGCGCGTTGCACCTGTGCGCCGTTTTGCCTTTTACCCACTTTTCCGCGATAACGTGCTCGCACCCCTCGCAAGTGCGACCGTAGACCGGGCCGCTCATATTTTGACCTCCTCAGCCTCGAGAGAGAGCCACCACGCCGGATTTCCCCGCTCCTCCTCGTTCGGGCACTCGTCGCAATTCTCGCGAGTGCAAAAGGCGCACCGCCGCCGGTGAAATTCATCGTCCCACGGGCCGGAGAGCACGGGGAGGGAGCGGAGGAAAGCTCCCAACGTGCCCCGGCTCTGAGTAAGCCGCTCGAAATTGTCCATTTTGCGGCCTCCTATCTGTTCTCCCAAAGCGGAAAGCTCACGCCCGCGAAAAGTTCGTCTCTGAAATGACACGGCACAAGTCGATAGACCTCGTTCAAGCTCGAGTTTCTCATAGCCTTGTTCATAATCCCCGCGTGCTTTCCGTACTTCTCCTCCGGGAAAAAGTCCGTATTCGCATACCGCAAAATATTTTCTCTTACCTCTTTCCGAAAACTCTCCGTCCAGCGTGCACCGCCGTTCTTTCGCTCCCTCTGCTCCCGCTCGGCCTGTGCCGCGAATGTCTCCCACGGAAATAAAACGTGCGAGATAAAGATTTCTTCTTTTTTTCTCATGGTATAAGTAATCCCCTTTCGGTTTTTATCCGACCTGTTTCCGACGGCCCCGGTTTCTCATGGAGCGCCGGACGGCTTTCTCCGCCGCCTCCGCGCTGTACGCCGGGCAATAGTTCCCGTTTAAGCCGCCCGTCTCCCCGCGCTTGAGCTCGCGGTATATCGTGGCGACCGACACGCCGACCGCCGCCGCAATTACACTCGGCTTTTCATCGGCGGCGTAGAGACGCTCGATTTCCCGGCGGTCGGCGAGCGTCAGACAATTTCCAGCCATTTTCAACGCCTCCAATCTGATTTTGTGAATAAAAAAATTGCGCTCGAGCTGTGTAGCTCTTACGCAATACATTATAAACGGCGCGAGCCCGGATGTCAAGTATTTTTTGCGAAAAAGCTATAAAAAAATATAAAACGAGTCAAGAGGCCCGCCCGAAAGCCTCCGCGAACATATCGGCTGAGGACGAAAAGCCTAAAATCTCGCGGGGATAGGTGTTAATCCACCGCTCTACCCTCTTTACCTCCGCCGCCGTCACTTTTCCGAAATCCGTACCTTTCGGGAAGTGACGGCGTATCATTCGGTTTATGTTCTCGTTCGTGCCTCGCTCGCAAGCGGTGTATGGATGGCAGAAATAAACCGTCGTCCGCTGGCCCTTGCGTTTCCATACGCTACGCTCGATACCGGCCCAATTTGCGAACTCGGAGCCGTTGTCGCACGTTATCGACTTGAATATCACGGGGAAAAGGTCTCCGAGCTCCCGCTCGAGCCGGTCGAGGGCCCGGACGACCGTAATCGCCCGCCCGTCCTGCACCTTTATGATAATCTCGCTCCGTGTCACCCGCTCCGAGAGGACGAGGAGCCGGGCCTTTGTCCCTTTCTTCCCGAGGACGCTATCCATTTCCCAATGCCCCGGCTCTTGCCGCTCGTCGACCTCCGCCGCCCGCTCCTCGATACTCCGTCCCCGAGGCTCTTTCTTTTCCCGCACCTTGTTATACTCCCGCTTGCGCTCGCCCTTTTCCGGGAGGTCTTTGTTCGTGATATTCGGAAAGATATTCCCGTCCTCGATATACTTGTAAATCGTGGCCCGGCAAAAGGTGATACCGAAATGAGCGTACTCCTCCGTCCGCAAGAGGGCGCATACCGCCGCCGGTGAGTATTTGTCGTCCTTTATCTTCCCCTCGATGAACTCCGCGACGGCAAAGTTTTTCCCTATCTTGAGCGGGGCCCCTTTTGCGGTCGCGTTGAGTTGGTGGAGGGCCTCGGCCTTGTCTGCGCTGTACCGGCGTTCCGTGGTGTAATCGCTGTTTAGGTGCTCATACTCGCCCCGCCGGAACTCCCGATACACGGTCGAGATATGGCACCCGATTTGCTCCGCAATCGCGCGAGGCTTTAGACCGGCCCGAAAGAGCGCCTCCATTTGGAGCCGCCGGTCTCTATCGAGTTGCTTATATTTCGCCCGTGCCATAGTTCCCCCTCCGTTTTCCCTATGAGTGCGGAAAAGGGGCGGATACCCGCCCCCGCCGCGCTATGCGTTCAAAAACTCCTCTATCGCCCTCTTGATAATCTGCGCTTGCGGGATACCCTCAGCGGCACACTTCGCCTTGAACGCCGCCGCCGTCTCTTTCGGAACCCTCACGGAAAGCACGTCGTAAACCCGCTCGTTATACTTCTGCTTTACCGCCGTCGAGGTTTTAGTCTTTCTTTTTGTCTCTGCCATTCTTCCGCCTCCCCCTTACGCTTATGACGATAGAGACTACCGATAGCGTGATACTTATTCCGCACAAGATATAAACCAACATTTTACGCCTCCTTAATTGTACTTTTTGGCGTCCGTCACGTCCCTAACTTTTATTCTCTCCTCGTGCCACCCGTCGGACGGTGTTTTTTTGAACTCCTCTACCGCCGCCGCGCGAGCCTCCTCTTTATCGCTCGCGCCGAGCATGAGAAATGTTCGCACTCCCCATTCTCCTATCGCCACCGTGAACTTTTTACCTTTGTCCTGCTTTGCGGCGGCTATCGCAACGGCGGCGGCGGCTTTTTCTCTTTCGCTGTTTTTCCACGTCGAAAACTCATATACTCTAATCATTGTCGTTTGACATTGAGCGCAATTCATGATATTCTTGAGGAGGCGAGGGGAGGTTTCCCTCCCCGTGCCTCTACTCGGTTAGCTTTTCAATGAGAAGTAGAATAGCTATCACGAGGTTTACGAGAGCGGTAATAAGATTGATTGTGCTTGCCGTGCCGTCTTTCTTATTGCCGCTTTTCTTTTTGCGCTTTCTCAATGTCTACCCTCCTTTCGTCTATTATATTATCATACTGCTTGCAGTATGTCAAGCGTTTTTCTTGAATTTATGCGAAAAAATCCCCGGCGGAGCTCCCGCCGGGGTCGTTCTTTCTCTATTCTTTTCCGGCGAGCCATTCCATAGACACGCCCAAAACCTCAGCGAATACGATAAACTCGTAGTCGGTAACGAAACGGTCGCCGGTCTCTATTTTGGAGATAGCCTCCCGCTCGATAGTCACGCCTCGAACTTGCATACGAGCCGCGAGGTCTGCTTGAGAGAGCCGGAGCGTCGTTCGGCGTTGGTGGATACGTTCGCCGGATATGTTCCGCTTTCCCTCGTACTCATATACCCGCAAATCTCCGCCTCCTCTCGCTTGCCTCTTGACTGTAACACGTTTTCTCGTTAATATTGTAATTAAGGCTTACAAGCTGGAATATAAAAGCACATTTTAACGGGAGGGGCTCTCTATGAAAAAGCTCAAAACGTGGCAAGTCGTCCTACTCGTCATATTCTACCCGGTCGGTATCTGCGTACTCATTTACCGGCTATGGAAAAAGAACGAGCTCAAGAAAGAGGCGGCGGAGGCCGACCGGCTCCGGGCCGAGGAGAAAGCCCGGAAAGAGGCCGAGAGGGAGGAGGCCCGGCGGCGGGAGGAGGCGTACCGCGCCACCGTAAACCGGGAGATATTCCGGGTCGTCGGCGTGACGTTCAAGAACCCCGGAGGCCGGAGCCGTCAAACGATACTCCGGGAAATCAAAAAGGACGAGCCGCTCCCGTTCCACTTCTCCCTCAGAAAATACGAGTACGAGGGTAAGCCCGCCGTCGGCGTGTTCTACGGCGAGGAGCAAGTCGGGAGTATCTCGACCGGCGACCTCAAGCGGGCGCTCTCGCAAATAGACCGTTTCGAGAGGGTCGAGTCCTACGACGTTACCGGCGGCTTTGTGTACGAGGATAGCGACGGGGAGCGTGCAAACTACGGCCTCGATATTGCGGTCTATTTCAAAAAGTAGCATTTCAAAAGCATTTTGTCGCAATAACACGCATTTAACGCACGGTCGCGATAACCTATCGCTCGCCGTGCGTTATTTCTGTGTTTATGCGTGCAAAAGAAAAAACGGGCGAGGGTCTGCACCCCCGCCCGTTCTCTGTTTCCCGCTTATGCGTCCGGGATACTGTCCGCAAGCCCCGCGACCTCAAGGGCGCGGTGGATGATGGTCGCGGCGGCCTCGCGGGTAATCGGCTGTTGCCACCCGTAATTTCCCGCTCCGTCTCCGGCGAAAATCCCCTTTTGCTTGCAATACTCCGTGTGCTCACGGGCCCACTCGGAGGGGTTGTCCCCCGTACCGGCGCAAGAAATGAGTTCCTCTTTTGTCATGTCTAATTCATCCTCCTTGTTAGGGTTTTTGATAAGCCGGGCGACTTCCGCCCGGAAATCATCCATGTTTTTACCGTGCCGGGGGAACCAGTGCATAACGTCCCCGTGATTTGAGGCGATACCGCGCGAGTGTCCCTCGCTATGGCAAATGACTACCCCGTCCGCCTCCGGGTCGAGGTCGTACAGCTTGCAAAGGTACGCGGTCAGCTCCGCCGCCTCTTTATAGACCTTTGCGAAATAAACGGGGTCGTCGAGCCCGTCCTCGCAAATCTCGAAAGAAATGTGAGTGTTATTCGCGCTCCCGTTCGGGCCGGAGGCGGCGTGCCACCCGCGCCAATTCCACGGCAAGGTCTGATAGGTCGCGACGGAGCCGTCGGCGAGCTTGCCGATAAAGGCATGAACGCAAGCGTCGATACCCGGCCTGTTCCAATCGTTGTCGTACCTGTTGTCTCCCAAAAGGCCGTCGTCCGGCTGGACGTACCGGCGGAGCGTTGGATTATTCGCCCCGGTCGAATGTACCATAACGCCGCGCGGCGTAATCGTCCGCCCGGAGGTATAGCACTCGTTCCGCGTCAAAATGCACTTGTGCAAATTCATGATTTGCCCTCCTCGTTCTGCGCTACCGCGTCGCTGATTTTCTGCGTCTGCGTCCCAAAATAGAACGCGATAACGACGGTGTAGACGGTCATAAACTCTTGACTCGTGTTCCCCGTAATTGCGAGGTATGCGAATACCCCGGAGAGCAAGAGCGTTACAATGCTCTTGACGCTCAAGAGGGCGGCGAGCCGCTTTACGATGTTCTTGTCCATGTTTCGACCTCCTAACAATCTCTTTTTATATTCGCCTCGTATGTGATACCGCCGGTCGTGTTCTCGGCCTTGCTCTTATTGAGCGAGAACGAGAGCACGGTCGCGGTCGCGGCCTGTAAGAAAGCGATAAGCGCGGTAAGGTACGGGAGGCTCCCGGTATAGTTGTTCGCTACGGCGATATAGCACAAGTCGAGCGTTACCATAGTCGCCTTGTAGTCGATGAAAAGGACGGCAAAAACGAGGAGCTTTGAAAAGGTGAGATACCCCTTTACAAAGCTCCACACGGCCCCCGCCGCCTTTTTCAATTTCCCGTCGGTCTTTGCCACCCGTTTACCGCTACTCATTGTGAACCGCCTCCGAAAAACGGTCGTTCTCGTGCCCCTCGAGCCGGTCGATACGCTTGTGAGCCTGTTTCGCGGAGCTCTCGACGGCGGTAACGCGCTCCGCCATAGTGATATACCTCGCGTCCTGCTCGTCCTGTTTCCGCTCGATACGGTCGACCCCGCCCTTTATGTACCCTATCTCCGTGAGCACCGTCCCGCTCTCTTTCCCGCTCGCCTCGCTGTCCTTTTTCGAGTTCCGGGCAAAGGCGGCATAGCTCAAGAGAACGCCGACGATAGTACACACGGCCCCGATGATGATTTCCGCATACTGCATACGTTCTTTCCTCCCGTTATTCTTCGATATAATCGAGTGTCACGGTCTCTTTTCCGGGGAGGATAGGGCACCCCCGGACGTGGTATATCTCCCCGCCCACGAGCACGCCCTCGCCCTCGTCCTCGCCGCACACGAGATAAAGGCCCGGCTCCGCGAGCCGTACCCATATCAGCGAGGGGAGGCGAGCGATTTCTTTCCCGTCCTTTGATACCGTGTATATCGCCGCTCTCATTCGATAAGCGTCCACTGCCACAAGCCCGGCGTATCCGGGGCCCATACGCACGGAGTCATAGCGAGGTTACAAAGGTACGTTTTCCCCTCATAGCTGTAATACTTGTCCTTTTCCGTATCCATGCCGTACACAAACGGAATGGGGTCGTCGACCGTCCCGGCGTGGGTCTGGTCGATAGGCCGGTACACCGCGAGCATACCCTCGCCGTGGGGCGGTTGGTGCTCCTGAGGAACGACCCCGCCCGGCTGTACCACCCTGTAAAGAACTCCGCCGTCGTTCAGGATGGTGTTTTCCGCGAGCGCGTTCCCGGCGGCGAGGAGCGTCTCCCATGTCGGGAAAAGCTCGACGACCTTTAGCGCCTCGCTGTCCTCCATGTCGTAGGTAGAGACCGCGCCCTCGATAACGGCCCGGAGTTCCCGCGCTCTTTCCCGTGTAATCATTCTCCGCTACCTCCTAACAGAATATCGACGACGGCCTCCGCCTCGTTGAGCATGAGCGGCCCGCTCGCGTGCTCGAGCTCCGCGACCTGTTCAATGCCGGATAAGCCGCCCTCTTTGAGTGAGAAAACAATATCCTCGACCGTGCGTACCGTGTTCCCCTCGTCGTCTTGGAACTCATAGGGGAGCTTTACGCACACGCCCTCGGCCTCCGTCTCCTCACAAGGGATATAGCACCCGTTCTCGTGGAGCCGGACAAAAACCGCCGTATCGGAGTATCCGGCGAAAACTCCGTCGACCGTGACTTTATACATGGTGATACCTCCTCAAAACTTCGGCTCTCCGAGCCGGGCCCGGTAGAACGCCTCGAGCTTGTCCGTCGGCATGGTGCGGAGTAGGCTTTTCCAGTATGTATTTTCCGCCCCCGGCCATTTGTCCGGGTCGAAATCCTCGAGCGCGTTCCCCTCTGGCGTTTTCCTGCCGCCGGGCGCGTAATACTGATAGAGCCGCTCGAGCATGACGAGCCGCCTCCGGCCCTCCTCCGTGTTCTGTCGGAAATGGCCCCACCCGTTTTCTGATTTCACGGCGCAAATGCGGCGACCGTCCGGGGCGAAAAGGTATCCGCCCCGCTCCTCGCATACCGTGCCAAACGGGAGGTTAAACCGCCCGTCGATACCCGCGTCCTTGAACCTCTTGTAAACGACGTATTCCATACTTGACCCCTCCTATGCCGCGAAAAGCTCGCGGTATTTCTGCATGACTGATTGAACGGCAAAATAGGAGTGAAACCTCCTCATGTACCCGCTCCATGATGTGAGCGACGCGCGAACGTCCTCCGGCTCCATGCGCCCGGAGTCTACCCAACGCCGGAAAATCTTTAGCTTTCTCCGCATTTGCCGGATACTCTTATAGCTGGCACGCCGGACGACCGCGCCCGTCTTTCCGTATCGGAACCGTACCTTTAGGAACGTAAAGCCCCGCGTGAGCTTGATAATCTGCGTCTTTTTCTCGTTGAGCTTTATCCCGTGTTCCGCGCAAAGCCGCCGGAGGGCCGCGAGGCACTCCCGGAGCTTTTCTTTCGACCGGCTGATAATGAGGCCGTCGTCCATGTACCGCTCGTAGAACTTCATCCGCAAAACGTCCTTGATATAATGGTCGATTTTGTTCGGGAGGGCGATAGCGGCGATTTGCGAGACTTGACTCCCGAGGCCGAGGCCCTCGTCCCCAAAGCATTTTATAAAATACTCGGAGAGGGCGACGAGCCGGTCGTCGATACCGCTTTTCTCGATAGCCCGGAATACCGGCGCGTGTTGCGCGGTATCAAAGTATTTCGAGAAGTCGAATACCAGCGCGTAGCCCTCCCGCCCGTGCTGGCGATAGTGTTTCGTGAGGAACCGCGTTACCCGGCGGACGGCGAAATCGTAGCCCTTTCCCTGTAAGCTGGCCCCGTTGTCGTAGATGAACGACCGGGAGAGCATAGGGACGAGGGAGTAATCGCATAGGCACCGCTGGACGACGCGCTCGCTTATGTGGACACTCCGAATATGCCGGGGCTTTCCGCGCTCGACTATATCGAACTCGTAAAATCCCTTTGATTTGAACGTCCCGCCCAATAGTGCGTTGTGTGTCTTGTCGATGTTCGCGAGGGCGCTCGCCTTGTATCTCTGCGTGCTCGCTTTCCACCCGACACCCTTTACCGACGCGCGGTAGGCCGCGTATAGGTGCTCGAACGAGAAAACCGACTCGAAATCCCCGAGCCCTTTCGTATTCCTCGCTCTTTTCTCGAGCCGCGCGGCCCGCCGCCGTTGGTATCTTGCCTCGTGTCTTTCTACACTGTTCACATCAAAATAAAAATACCTCGCACAATTCTTTCTCGGCGCGTTGTCTAAATTGCGTAACGGTGAGGCCATGAAACGGCGGCAAACGCGCACGCCGCCGCCATGCAAGGAGCGTCCGGCCCTCCGTGTCGAGCTATAAGTTTGTCGTCGCGCCCTTGCGGGCGGTCGGAGAGGTCGTATCCCCCTTTTGCATACGCACGGCTTTAGCTCTCAAGGAGTTAATCGGTCTGGCTTATGCGAAATCCCGGCGCGAACCCGAGCGAATTGTTCGCGTTGTTGTTGTTGACTGTGCCGTCGGTGTTCACATTCACGAAATTGTTGGAGTTGCCCGCATTCGGGGAACGGAGCCACCAATTAGCGGCGAGGCGGGATACGGCCTAAATCGAAACGGGGCGGCTCCGGCCTATCGGCCCTTGTCGCTCCGCTTGATTTTGGAAATTTGAGAGATTTCGTCAGTAATCATACTGACCCACTGTTTCAGAACGGACGGCGGTATCTTCTCATGGTTGACGACCATAAACGCGAGGTCGAGGGTATCGAGCATACTGTTATAGTAGCCCTGTGCGTTCTCGTAGAGCTCCCGGCGGCGCTGTATATTGCGCTCCACGACCGGGCCCTCCTGTTTCGAGTCTATGTAAATGAGGTTTGCCGTCTTGACGAGCCGGTATGCCGTCCGCGCCGCGGTGTATAGCGGCAAGGAAAAATAGAACGTATAGGCTTTCGGTAAGAGCCTCACGCGGTTGTAGGTGAAAACGTATATCTCGCGGGCGAGGTCGATATATTTCGCGGGACTCTCGCCCCGCCGCGACTTCGGTACGCTCATTCTTTCGCCTCTTTCCTGTGTCTTGCCGGAGAATTGCGCCCATTGAGGGCGCAATTCCGAAAGCCCTAATTATACGCAAAAGCCCGGCGCGAACCCGAGCGAACCGTTCGCGCCGCTGTAGTTGACTGTGCCGCCGGCGTACACACCCACGAAATTGTAGGAGTAGCCCGCAAACGGGGAACGGAGCCACCAACGAGCGGCGCTCCCGGTGCTGTTGTGCCGGTATTTGACCTTGCTGTTTCCGGCGGAGTAATAGGCGTATTGCTGTTGATAATTCGCCTCGTAGTTGTTCGCGTATGTGATACTCCCGAAAACCTCGTATTCCGAATATAAGA